>NZ_JBFRLX010000130.1:0-24911 GCF_041470165.1 Vibrio sp. 10N.286.46.A8 | reverse complement strand
GAGGTCGTACGGTATTCTGTCTTGATTAATTTTAGCCGAGATCAACCATTTGTGTTTTAACGTTTTATGCAAACGGTTAACTAGGGGTAGTTGGTTGGGGGTAGAAACAAAAATGCCAGCGGTTAGGCTGGCATTTGTTTAGTTGCAACTATTTTTATTCCAAGAAAGAAGCAGTAATAGATGCTGAAGTTAACGCGTTGTCGATCAAGAAGTCTACAGCTTGTGTCTGCATGCTTGCATGATGACCTGCGTCCAAAGGTGTCGGTGAAGTGGTATCTTGCGGTATTACAAACGTACTGTGCGCAGCAACATCACTGAACTTAACAAAGTCCTTTGCACCATCAAGAGTCATATCTTTTGAATCAACAGCCTTTAGGCCAAGTTTGGTTGCTAACGGTGTCGTTCCCGCAAACGGAGCGTTTGCCACTGCGTTTGGTACTGTATCATCACCTTGTACTTGCCCCATATAAATAGGCAGAACAGGTGAGCCAGAAGCAACTAGATAAGCAGCATTGGTAAACGGATCCACAGTATCCAACACAGTTTGTGCAGCGTAAGCGAACTGTTGGAAAGCGGCTGTCATGGTTGCTTTCTGTGCTGCAGTCGCGTTTGCTTCAAACGTTGTGTAACACTGTTTGCTAGAGAGGCTTCCACAGTTCGCGGTTGCAAAACCTGCGTATTCAGTTGAAGCGCTCAATGCAACGCTGTGCTTAACTTGAGGGCCAAACTCTGTAGAACCCAGTAGAAGGTTAGATATCTGACCACCAGAGTTTTCTATCGCTGCTGAACTGAATGAGTAAAGCGAATTAGCTGCGACACTACCGAGAGTACGGTTAGAGGCTGCAACTGCCGTCGTTCCAACAATACCGCCTAGCGAGTGGCCTAAGAACTTCACTTGTGAGCCAGTAGCTAGATTAAATGCCTTCAATGGAGAAGTTGTGAGTGCATCAGATTTTAATGAAACAGCTAAAGATGCACGTAAGCCCATTACATCAAGTGCACTTTGACGTACGTTATCGCGAGCGACGGGTAAGTTCGCTAAGTTTAGATAAGCCAGAACATCAGCGTTTGCCGAACGAGTATCATCTAAACTACGTGTACCGTGGAGCGGTAAGTCAATCGCTAAAACCGCTGTGCCGGCTCGTGCTAAGTTGTAGGCAAATGCGTAAGCGTTTTCTTTCGCTGAGGTGATGCCGTGTTGGTAGATCACTACATTAGTAGGATAAGAACCATTCGGCGTAAACAGCAAGAATTCAACGGCTTCCAATGATTTAACCTGTGGGACGGGAGAGTACTTGGTGATGACTCTTTCACTATCAAGTGCTGAACCATCTTTAAGAGTCAGGTTTAAACCGATTAGTTTAAGTTGCTCTGTTTGACTCGTCGCTAATATACTTGCATCAATACCTGCGGCAATTAGTTGAGCTGCCATGTTTGCCTGTTCTGCACTATTACTTAGGGCATTTGAAACCTTAGCTAGGCTAGGCATACCAGATTCAAATGGCTGAGAGTTCCATTCAGTTGCACTTGTTTCTAAGTAGTAAGGTAATTGAACAGAACCTTGGCTTACATCAACATTGTCAGTGGCGCCATACATAAATCCGATGGCACCCTTGGCTTTGGCAATCTTAGTTGCATCGCCACCACCAATGTATTTGTCAAAATCAGTGTCATTTTTTAATGCTGTTTTGAATGTTTCTGTAGAAACAAAAGACATAGTATACGCGGCTTTTAGGTCAACAGAGTTAGGATTTGCACTGCCTTTCCATACACCATTTAGGTTCGCAGAAGCCAACCCAGTCGCTGTTGCTGCTTTTGTCGCGAAAAGAGAGCCGCCAACCGATTCGGTGGTAAACCACGTCGAATAAATGATGTTTTTGCTATCAAGGCTAACTTTACCGGCGGCATTTGCCCCTGCAAAGATTTTCTCTACACCCTGAGTTACTTTCTGTGCTTGAGCTAAGCTACCGTCAGTATACGTTACTGAACTTGATTTAAGAGCTGCGTAGCTTGACGACATACCTACCGGGTCGCCATTAACATCGGTCAGTTCATTCGACAGTGCCAACACGTATTCGCTTGAAGCATCGAGTGAATCTTTAAATACAATAGTAAAGGCATCCGTTGCAGCGCTAGATAACACATTAAAGTGCGTCCCTAGAGTCAAAACGCCTGTAACCGTTGGTGGTGTTGTGGATGTGAGTGAACTACTAAGTTTTAGAATGTAAACGCCGCCAGTCGCGACACCGTCGGCAAGACCGGTACCTTCGAAATTCATAACGATTGGCATCGAAGTAGACCAGCCATCCATTGTGTTCATTGCCGCAATTGGATTCGTTAACGAATCTTTACCACCCGTTGGTAATCCTAGAGTGCCATCCGTCGTGTCCATCAGAGCAAAGCTTGGCAGTGGAACCGCTTTGTTCGCACCACTTAGATGAAACTTAATACTCGTTGTGCGAGCCAGTGAATCTTGAATGTACTGCTCATATTTAACGGCAGTTGAGGCACCTGAACTCGAAGAGTCATCACCACAACCTGCAAGAAATATCGCCGAAGCAAGCAGCGAAACACTAAATAACTTTTTCATGTTTGAATTCCGTTTAGTTAAAGGTGTAGTTCAATTGAATTGCAGATAGGTAAGCTACTGCATCACCTGAAAACTCAAGCTTTTGACCCAGTTCGTTAGTTTCCGTGAAATCACCATCTTTACTTTGTACAAGTGCAAAACCAGCATCAATAGAAAGATCTGGGCTGTATTGGTAAGTCAAGCCAGTGCTGTACCAGTAACGATCGCTATCTGGGATACTTAACGTTGCTTGACCAGCTTGCTCGTCATAGGCAAGACCCGCCCTTAGTGTCCACTCTTGATTCAACTGATAAGTCGCACCCAACGAGTAGCGGTTGTTATCCTCGTAGTGTTCTGTCTTTTTAAAACACACACCATCTTTACAATCTGGACTGGTGGCTTTAAGTTCTTTAAAACTGCTCCAACCCGTTTGTTGCCAACCGTAGTGGATAGCCCACTGATCGGTCAGTTGGTGGAAAGCCGATATTTCAATAATTGAAGGTAAGGTAATTTTTAAGCGGCCAGTCGTTGCAGTTGCGCTACCTTGTACGATTCCACCGGTGTAATCTTTGAAATCACCATCGTCAAAATCAAGGTCAACTTCCGAACGATAAGCGATAGAAAATCGATTGTTTTCATTCAATTCATATAAGCCACCCACATTCCAACCAAATGCGAATGTTTCGCCAGTCATACTGATTAACTTCGTCGACGAAGGATCACCAGTAACATTTGAAATAGCACCTTGGTGTCGGTTGAGTTCAGCTTCTGCATAAACAAGGTTTACGCCAGCACCAATGCTGAATTGGTCGTCGATTCTATACGCTACGTTTGGGTTTAAATTGACAGACATTAGTGATGTATCACCAGCTAGATCACCCGCGTAGATATCATCTGGGTAATCGGTAGCAACACCGTAGTTGGAAAACATACCAATGCCCCAAGCCCATTGCTCATTGATTGGGCTAATGTAGTAAGCACCAGGTACAATCTGAAGGGGAGCGACGTCTTTAGATGTCTGACTTTGCCCGCCAGAACCTGGAACATTGTTTTGAGTAATGTCTACTTCGGGATCAACGACAGAAACCGCGCCTGAAAATTGGGCTGTATCAAATAGGGTCATTGCAGCGGGGTTTCTCGCAAGTACACTCGCGTTGTCGGCAACTGCACCTTCACCTGAAAATGCGCGTCCAAGGCCTGAGGCAGAATGCTCAGCAACTTGGAAACCAGCCGCAAGTGAATTACATGCAAATAGCACAGAAAGCGAAACGAGAGAGCGTTGTATTGTTTTCATCCTTGACCCTCCTAGGGCATCAAATCTCATTCTTATTGTTGAAAACACATTGAGCATTCTTATTTGTGACGCTCCAATGTAAATGACATGTTAAATTCATGTTTCATGTAAAGTCAAAGAATGAGTTATCATTTTGTGAAGTTATAATTTTACGGGGCGGGACTTTAACATTTATAATATGCATACAATCAATGGTTTATTCGTGGTTGGAGGTGTGACCAGAATGTTTATGCGCATTAACGGAATAAATAGTGTTCAATTGCTTAAATATGTAACAACTTTGTTTGTGTTTACCGTTAATCGCTAAATCGGCATAATACGGTTTCATTTACGATGGCATTAAATTGGAATTTAAGTTTGGAATTACTCGCGATAGAGTTTCTTGGAAAACCGCTTCGTTTAGAAGGTTCAATGGCTGGTTGGCAACAGCTGTTCTGGGATAATACACTTGTGTCTCAACTGGATGCGACCTCAGAGCAAGATAATGCTCGAACTCACTCATTCAAGTTGCAATCTGGCGAGGATACGTTGCAGTGTCACGTCGAAGCGTCAGTTCAATGGCAGCCATTTGAGATGTGCTACAAAGCCTCCGTCAATGGTCAAACGATTGCCGAAGGTAACCGCGACACTAAAGACATCGAGCAACAAACTTCCGTTGTAGCACCTAAACCTGAGAAGCGTTTTAGCTTAATTGGATTAGTGTCGCTTGGTATGAAAGCATTAAAAAGTGCCAAGCTAATCAAAGTCGTACTTGCCTCAGCGAGCTTGGCTGCGTATTCATGGCTGTTTTCAATTCAATTTGCTTTAGCTCTAATCGCTTGCCTTATGTTCCATGAATACGGCCATATTAGAGCGATGAAATACTTTGGCATGAAGACCAAAGGCATCTATTTGATACCGTTCCTTGGTGGTTTAGCGTTATCCGATGAGAAGATCAATACGCGCTGGCAAGACGTAGTTATCTCAATCATGGGGCCATTGTTCGGATTGATATTGTCTTTGGTGTTTACCGTGTTGTACTTGATCACTGGCGAGATGTTCTTTGCTGGGCTTGCAGTATTCAACGCGCTATTGAACTTGTTTAATCTATTGCCAATTTTGCCTCTCGATGGCGGACATGTACTGAAAAGTATCAGTTTCTCAATGAACAGTGTGCTTGGTATTGTATTGTGTATCGCAGCAGCTGTTGCTGGCGTAGTGTTGAGTTATCAGTTGAATCTGACCTTGTTTGGTTTCTTATTGATTATGGGTAGTGTGGAAATACTGTTCGAATGGAAAGGGCGTCACCACAGTCACTTGCTGCCATTAGACAAATATGGTCAAGTCGTGTCGTTTGTTTGGTATGTGGGTTTAGTGAGTAGTTTGATTGGTGTTATCTGGTATTTTGCATCTACTGGTGATCAGCTATTAAGCCTACCATTGCAAATTCTTGGTACTTAACAAGAATCAAAACAAAAAAATGCCCTAGCCAATATGGATAGGGCATTTTTGTATTCGAAGTTTAGCGTCTAGACAAATGTAAATTACGCTTTGCAATTTGGTCTTGGAGAACCCGATTGGGGAAGCGTTTTGATCGTCGCTTGCAGATCTTTGATACGCGTACTGTGCGAAGGGTGTGTAGAAAGCAGTTCTGGGGGCTGATTACCACCCGATGCCTTCGCCATGTTTTGCCATAGGTCGACACTTTGGTTAGGATCGAATCCAGCTCTAGCCATATACTCTAGGCCAACAACATCGGCTTCAGACTCTTGAGTTCGCCCATACGGTAGAATAACGCCATACTGAACGCCTAAACCTAAAGCAGCCATCGTCATACCTTGATATTGGCTGTATTCTGATGCGCCTAATGCGATGCTAGTAACCGATAAACCAGTGTTAGCGATTTGAGACTGAGATAGGCGCTCGTTACTGTGGTCTGCTAAAACGTGCGCCACTTCGTGCCCGATAACTGTCGCGAGTTGGTCTTGATTAACCGCTACCTTAAGTAACCCGGTATATACGCCAATTTTTCCGCCTGGTAGGGCGAATGCGTTTACTTGGTCACTGTCAAAGACAACAACTTCCCATTCACTAAAACCTTGTTTAGGAATGTATTGCGTGATGCTGTTTGCAACGCACTGTACATAAGCGTTCGTTTTTGCATCTTTGCTGATGGGTTGTTCTTTCTTCATTTGTTCAAAAGACTGTGCTCCAAGCTGAGACATATCTTTATCTGAAAAAAGCAGTAATTGGTTTCTGCCTGTTGGGGAAGCGCTGCATGCACTTAGCCCAGCGAGTGTAAGAAGCGAGGCAAACTTCATCCATGACGTCATACAATATCCTCTGTGTATTCGGTTTTTATGCATGTTAACATCAACTTGTGTAATAGCTAGTAGCAGTAAGATAACTATTTCGGTAATAATCCCAGCAGTAATGCTAACGTTATTGGTTTTATCAACCTATTAACGATGATAAAACTGCACACGCGATAACAAAGCCAATAATTAAGGAACCTACATGAGTATTTGGAAAAAGCCCGTTGACCTAGAGATCTTCAACGCGACCTCAAAAAATACCTTAATTGAACACCTCAATATTGTATACACCGAGGTCAACGACAACTCTTTGGTGGCAACCATGCCGGTTTGTCATTTTACCCACCAACCTTTAGGTATGCTCCATGGCGGCGCATCGGTTGTGTTAGCAGAAACGCTTGGCTCATTGGCTGCTAATTTTTGCGTTCCAGAAGGCTACTATTGCGTTGGGCTAGATATCAACGCAAACCACGTTAGATCAATGCGCGATGGCCATGTTGTCGGTACTGCTGAGCCTATTCACTTAGGTGTGTCTACCCAAGTATGGCAGATAAACATCACGGATGAGCGTCAACGCTTAGTCTGTACAAGTCGTTTAACTATTGCTGTGAAGAAACATAAGCGATAATAGGCTAAGCATTAGTTAGCTGTGTTTGTATTTATAAGAAGTAATCTGTATTTAAAAATAGTCCGAGAAATCCATGGTCATAACGTTTAAAAGTGGGAAAATCATCGCAACCGTACATGAGCTGGTCGTTCGTTTGGATGGTGAGCACAGAGTCACGCTACAAGCTCAAGTTGATGCAATCCAACTGATAGGAAAAGGGGCAAATGTCATTTCAGCCAATGGTTCTGAATGCAAGTGGTCGATTAAATTAGACAACGAACAGCAGCTTCGAGATATTGCCAATGAAATCGGCTGCGATGTGATGTAATCGTATACTGCAAAAGTACTTAGGCCTTCTATTTGAATCAAATCTTAGGACACCATACCTAATAAATCTCAAGAAAATCACATCAGTAAGATTGATTTTAAGTCTTAAAATAGGGAAACTGAATTCAATGTCCTTTGAATAAGTTTTCCTCTTTATGAGCAGCCCAAGACTTCGCGTTCAATTTGAAACCCTGTTTGAATACTTCGATGGTAAAGATTCTGATGTTCAGCTCGACGACATCACGGATGTGCTTTGTTGTACCCGTCGTAATGCCCGGATGGTACTCAATAAGCTTGAAGAAGAAGGATGGGTAGAGTGGTTACCTGCGGCTGGGCGAGGCAAGTTATCTCAACTTATTTTTAAGCAGAATCGTTGCGATGTCAGTGAAAACTTAGCAAGACGCTACTTACAAGAAGGTAAAATTGGACAAGCGCTGTCAGTGCTTGATCACAATGCAGCCAAGCTGACTCAAGTTATTCAAAATTACTTGGGTGTGCAATACCAGGAAGGTGAGCAGGTTATTCGTTTGCCTTATTACCGACCGCTTTCTATGCTTAACCCGACAAAGTCGATGCGACGATCTGAGCAGCATATTACCTGTCAGGTATTCAGTGGGTTAACACGTTTGGATGAGAACGATCAATTACAGCCCGATCTTGCTCATTCATGGCAAAAAATCAGCGATTATCAATGGCGATTCTTCTTGAGACCCGGAGTCCGTTTTCATAACGGAGAGCCTTTGTTAACTAATCATGTTGTGGATACGCTGCTAGCACTCGAACCTCTCAATATGTTCTCACATATAAAAGACGTCTCTTCTCCGGCAAACTGTGTGGTTGATGTCTTTTTAACGCGACCAGATAAACACTTCCCACTCGCTCTGACTGAATCTGTTGCCAAAGTCACCTTACCGATGATTTTACGTGGTGAAGACTACGATATTCGACCGATTGGTACTGGCCCTTATCGCATTGAAAAGAACGATGAGAAGCAACTCGTGCTAACGGCTTTTAACGGATATTTTGGTTTTAGGCCATTGATTGATCGTGTTGAGGTTTGGGTTGTTGATGAGGCTTACTCTTCTATGGTTTACCCAAGTCTTTCTAAGCCTGTAATGGCGGATCGCGGCGATAGCGACGAAGTCGAACTTGATCCCGGCTGTACCTATCTACTGTTGAATCGGAAAAAGGGCATCGCACAAGATCCTGCATGGGCGCAATTTTTATCTAATACTTTGAATGCGGCCGATCTGTTTGTACACATTCCGAAAGAAACTGTTATCGATTTGGGAGTGTTACACGCTTATGGGATAAAGCCCGGTTGGTATGACATCAAGTTGAACACGCCGGTTTGTCCACCAGCGAATGCGAAACCAACCATTAGATTGGCTTACCAATGCCAACACCCAATGTTTCCAACACTTGCGAAGGCTATTGTTACAGTGTTGAAGCAATATGACGTCGACGTTGAACTTTATGGTTACGAAACCGATCCTCCACACGCCGATAATGTCGATATTTGGATCAATCCAATGGGTATCGCCAACAATAGAGATGACGCGTTAGCGGGCTGGTTGATGGATTACAGCTTTCTCGATGAATCTAGCCCGGCAGAAGACTTCGATCAATGGTGTCACATGATCGATCGTTGGCGCTCGGGCGAATTCGAGCAATTCCCAGCAAGACAGTTAGGTAAACAATTGGTGCAAAGCAATCAATTGATTCCAATGTTCCACTGTTGGTTAGGCGTTAACAAAGATCAATGCGGTACGCTGCAGAACGCAAAGTGTAATGCACTTGGTTGGTTCGACTTTAGCCAAGTTTGGGTAAAACCGGACGTTGACTAAGACCAGAGATAACTTGATTAGGACAACACGATGCAAACGGTGATGATCACATTTATAACGCTGGTGGCGTTTGCTGCCAATTCAGTGTTGTGTCGTTGGGCTTTGATGGATCAAACCATTGATCCTTTGAGTTTCTCGATCGTTCGTATCATATCGGGTGCCCTTACACTTCTGATTTTATTAACTTTGTCTTCCCACTCTAAGCCTAGAGAGGAGCTAGTAAACAACGACAAGTCGGTAGAGACAAAGCTTAAATCACAGTTTCAATTCACATCAATATTGTCACTCCTCGTTTATATGTTTGGCTTCTCGTTTGCTTACTTAGAGCTTGGTGCAGGTCTCGGTGCTTTGGTTCTGTTTGTTGCGGTTCAATTCACGATGATTGCCGCGCACTTATTTTCGGGCAACAGAATGTCATTGTTAGAGTGGTGTGGTTGTTTGTTGTCAGTTTCTGGGCTCGTTTACTTACTCATGCCGACGGATTCGACAAGTTCGCCCGATATAACCTCCATCATATTGATGGCTCTGGCTGGAGTAGGTTGGGGGATTTATACACTTGCGGGTAAGAAATCCACGAACGCGTTGCAATCCACTACTGCCAACTTTGGATTTAGCTCGTTAGTGATCCTTGTGTTAGTAAGCCTGTTACTTGTCATCCCTAATGTGGCATCGCAAATATCCATCACAGAACAAGGCTTGATTTACGCAATATTGTCGGGCTCAGTGGCTTCTGGTGTGGGTTATAGTTTGTGGTATTACGTGGTGAAAAAACTGGATACAGTGGTCGCATCCATTGCACAGCTTTCTGTTCCCGTTATCGCGACACTTGGCGGCGTTTTGTTGTTATCTGAACCTGTTACTATGCAATTTATTATCTCATCGACTGTTATCTTACTTGGGATAAGCTTGGTTCTTGTCGCACCTAAACTTAAGAAATAAAGGGTTCAATCATTAACTTCTATGGCTAAACCAAACAAAAAACAACCGACTAAAACGGTTCAGATTTTCTGTGCGAAATGCAAAACGCAACTTTTTAAATATCGGAAAGGCGGCAAAGGGGCGCTCGTAAAGTGTTTTAAGGAACGTATAGTCGAAGATTTCACAAAAGACCCTTGTGTGTGCCCTGAATGCGGAATTGAATTTGCGCGAGATACCTTGGTTCGAGGTACGCCTGCCTACAAGTTTGTGGGGGGCAAGGTAACTATGAAGTAGTACAGAAGAAAAAATGCCGCAACACATCATGCGTGTGGCATTTCACATTGTTTTTTATATTCAGAAGAAAGGTTAGCGCTTAATGAGCTCTAACTCGTCCTTGAAGTTGCAACAGTAATAGCGAGACAATGGCACCCGTTGTATCACACAGCATGTCTTTCTGTGCATCCCAAATATCACCTTGTGAGCCAAGGAACGCGATACCTTCATCACCACCTGCAATCTCTGCATACCACCACTCAATAATTTCATAACCTGCTGCAACACTCATGATCGCAAATAGGGCAAAGAAACAGGCTAGTATCGGCTGAGCCAATTTCTTACGAATCAAATACTCTGCGAGTGGATAGGCATAAAGACCAATGGAGAAATGGGCTACTCGGTCAAAGTTATTGCGCTCAGAGCCAATAAGGTTATTGAACCAGTCAAATGGCACTTCTGCGAAGGTATATTTTGCGCCTATCGTGTGCAAAATAAGCCAGATAAACATCAGAGCATAAGCTGTCTTAGAAAAGGTGAGCTTGGTGGATAACCACCATATCCCGATAAGAATACCGAGAGCAGGGACGATCTCAGCGATCCAAACGGCTCTTGAAGATGGCGCAAAGGCTGAAAAGAGAAAGATAACAAGATAGACAGCAGTTAGTGAGAGTAGAGGTCTATTTTGAGCAAGTGGCGTAATTGTCATCATCAGATCCTTTATAAGTTTTATGTATAGTTACATAATAATGAACGGTGTTCAATTGAGATCTAATCACCAGATTTGTTGAAAAGTAGTGTTATCGCCCAGTATCTAGACAAACGGTTGTTAGAGTTTCACAAAAGTTTGATTTACAACAAAGCGATCCTTAAAATTGCTCTATTACTACATAACAAGAAAGAAAGTCATGAAACTGGAAACTGTCGATTACCTTGCTGACGACGCAGCAGAACAATTTGTTCGCTCTCTACGTGAAACGGGTTTTGGTGTTCTTAAGAACCACCCAATCCCGAAAGAGCTTGTTGAGTCTATTTACGAAAACTGGTACCAATTCTTCATTACAAAAGAGAAAGAGAACTTCCAATTTAATGTTGATACACAAGATGGATATTTTCCGCCTTCAGTGTCTGAAGTTGCAAAAGGCAACACGGTAAAAGACATAAAAGAGTTCTTCCATGTATATCCTTGGGGCCAAATCCCTGAGCAACTGAAAGAGCAGATTCTAGATTACTATGAACGTGCGAACGCTTTTGCAGAAGAGCTACTAGGCTGGATTGAAGTACATGCACCTGTAGAAGTACAAGAGAAGTTTTCTATTGCATTGTCAGAAATGATCAATGGAAGTGATCAGACTCTACTTCGAGTTCTTCATTACCCACCAATGCAAGGCGATGAAGAGCCAGGTGCTATCCGCGCGGCAGCTCATGAAGATATTAACCTGATTACCATTCTTCCAGCAGCAAACGAGCCGGGTCTTCAAGTTCAATCTCAAAATGGTGATTGGCTAGACGTACCTTGTGACTTTGGCAGCATGATCATTAATATTGGTGACATGCTTCAAGAAGCATCGGATGGTTACTTCCCATCGACGAGTCACCGTGTAATTAATCCATCAGGTGAACGCCAAGAGAAATCTCGTATTTCTTTACCTCTATTTCTTCACCCGAAACCAGAAGTGGTTTTGTCTGAAAAATACACAGCCCGCGAGTACCTAGTCGAACGTTTGAGAGAACTTGGCGTTATGTAGTTAGAGATACTGGTATGTCTTTGAAAGGTCAGCAAAATTGCTGGCCTTTTTTTGTTATTCCAAAGAGCTAAACCAATCATAGTCAATTACTGGTCAACTTAGCTGCGTAATTTTGATGGATAACGGGCTCTTGAGCCAAGCAATTGAATGTGGTGTTCCATTAAGCTCGACAAATCGTAGAAAATCGCTTTCAATTAAGAGAAGTCAGCCCACTGACCTAGGGCAATTCATCATGCCTAACAAGCTAACAAGCTAACAACTTAATAACGCAAATGAGCCAACTATGTCGAATAATCAAGGTGTGAGAGCAAGCTTTCATAGCCATATGGAGAACCCTTTGCTCTGGCCCATTATGGAAGTGCTTAAGCGAAAACCAAGCGGATGGAAAGTACACACACTGGCGGCTCATCTAAACGATCTTGGGTTTATGCCTGTATTAGATGCAGCACCCGAGAAGGAGTTATTTAAAAAGAACTTTCTCATTATGAATGCGCTGTATCAGCTTCAAGAAACGTTGCACCCTGATGGTTGGCTTCAAGTTCAAGCAATGGATATTGAATTGATGAATGGAAGCTATCATGGAAATAGCCACAACATTGATCACCAAGACCCACTTCGAGACTACTACACTAATTGGGCTAACTATGAAGCGGATGAAGGTGAAGTCAAAAGGCTGCTGAACGAGTTTTGGACTCGGTACAGAAAGTTTGTTGGCGCTGATACGCTCAATTTAGATAAAAACCGTGCATTGAAGTTATTTGATCTCCCTGTAGACGCAACGCATAAGGAAATTAGAAAGCGTTGGCGACAGCTGGCGTTGCGGTGGCATCCCGATAGAGATGAGGGCAATACGGCAAAATTCCAGACGCTTTGTGAGGCGTGGCATGTATTACGAAGTTCATAATCGACGTAACTCTTACTGCGCTGTTTATTGACTCTTTAGAGTGAAATTTAAGCCCTATATAAAATTGAAAAGCCCCATGTTGTGAGTGACACAAGTGGGGCTTTGTCGTCATTACGCTTGTATTGTTACTAGGCTAGGCGTTGTAACTAGGTTAAGCGTCGTTCTTACTTCATTTATTATGCTATGAGTGATCTTTGCTTTCGCCACTCTTATGTTCGAATGCATAGTCGAGTACTTTACGGATATAAGGGGCACCGACCTTGGAACCACCATTACCGTGCTCGATGACCACCGTCGCGACATATTCAGGGTGTTCGTAAGGTGCGAATGCCGTGTAAAGCGCGTGATCGAGTAAATGCCGAGCCAGTTTCTTGGAGTTGTAGACCTGATCTTTTGCAAGATCAAACACTTGGGCTGTTCCCGATTTACCGCCGCTAGTGTAGTCAGTTCCTTTAAATGCACGTCTGCCGCTACCTCGACTGCCGTGGTTTACGAGTCGCATCGCATTAATAGGTACATCCCATATCTCGTCTGGTACTTCAGTGATCGACAGCATCGGCTCAGGTTCAACCAGTTTTTGCGTATCAAAATCTTCACCGTGATCTAAGGTAGCTCTCAAGATATGAGGTGGCATTACCTTCCCATGGTTAACCAGTACCGAGGTTGCTTTGGCAAGTTGCATTGGCGTGGATGTCCAATACCCTTGGCCAATACCAATAGGGACGGTGTCACCTTGATACCAAGGGGTACGATAACGCATCATCTTCCATTCTCGAGTTGGCATGTTGGCGGTGCTTTCTTCATAGATATCGATGCCCGTAGGTTCACCAAAACCAAAGCGATTCATCCAACTTGAGATGCGGTCGATACCTAAATCAAAGGCGGTTTGATAGAAGAATGAATCCACCGACTCTTCAATCGCTTGAGTTACGTCAACAGGACCGTGACCCCAGCGTTTCCAGTCTCGCCATGATTTAGAGTTGCGTTTGGAACCGGGAATTTGCCATGAACCGTGATCATCACGAATGGTGTTTTCTGATATAACATGCTCTTGTAATCCAGCAACGGCCATAAATGGTTTTATGGTGGATGCTGGAGGATAAACGCCGAGAGTAGTGCGGTTTACCAATGGGTGAGCAGGGTCATTCAATAGACGTTGGTAGTTCTTACTCGAAATGCCGTCGACAAATAGATTAGGGTCATAACTTGGGCTAGATGCCATCGCCAGTACACTGTTGTCTTTTGGATCGAGGATAACCGCACTTCCGGTTCGGTGATCAAGTTGCTCAAATACGTATTTTTGCAGTTCAAGGTCAATATTTAATACTATGTCTTTGCCTGCAACTGGCGGCACGTACTCAATAGTCCGAACAACACGGCCACGGCTGTTTACTTCAACTTCTTGATAGCCTTTGGTTCCGTGTAGGATATCTTCGTAATAGCGTTCGACACCGAGCTTACCAATAATAGTAGTCGCTTGATAATTCGCTTCGATGCCTTTTTCTTCTAGCTTCTTTAGGTCACTATCATTGATGTGTGCCACATACCCTAAGACATGTGTCAGCACCTCTCCATTTGGGTAAAAGCGCTTTAAGTTCGTATCAATCGATAAGCCGGGGAATTGGTACTGGTGCACCGAAAACTTAGCGATCTCTTCTTCACTTAGGTTCTCTAATATAGTGACAGATTTGAAACGGCGCGTGTTGTGATAACGTTTTTTGAATCGAGCGATCTGCTCAACATCACGCGGGATGTATTTGTCTAGCTTGGCGAGCATGGTATCGACATCATCTGTTTGCTCGGGAATCATCGTTAGATTAAACACAAGCTTGTTCTCGGCAAGCAACACACCATTACGATCGTAAATTAGCCCGCGAGTAGGCGCGATAGGCAATACTTTGATTCTGTTGCCATCAGCACGAGTTTGATAGCTTTCAAAATTGTCGACTTGAAGTCGGTACAGGTTGGCGACTAAGACGAGAGTGAACAGTAAGATCCCACAAAACGCCACGATTACACGGTTTTTGAATAGGTTTACTTCGATTTTATGGTCACGCATCTTAACGCGTTTATGATTCATTGAAGCCTCAAGAGTCTGTTACATTTAGTTACACCTATCGAGTCGGAACTTTATCTGAATATCGCCATAGTTTTGTAAAAGCTGTGTCATGATTTTGGGGATTTCTATGATTAAAGCGCTGACCAACAATGTAGTCACGTAAAGAGTGGCCGAATCAGATAGAAATATAGGAATTGAACGCAAAAAAACGGCCCTCATAAATGAGAGCCGTAACAATAAAGATTAACTTAACGCGAGGTATTAGTTCGAGCTCGAAGGTTTGAACTGAGATTTACGCATACGGTTTAGTGCGGCCATTACATCCAATACTCTTGGTTTCGCTAAGTCACCGTAGTTTGGCATGTTCACGTGCCACTCATCGCTTAAGATAGCGCTAAACTCTTTAGCAGGGTTGTTTGACCAACCTGGAGTTTGTGCAAACTGGAACCAAGCCCAACCAATCGCGTTCACTTCTGAGGTTGATTCTAACTGCTCTAATGCAGAAAGGTCCGCGAATTCCTTACCAAAACGCAGTGACTCTTTGCCTTTCGCGTTAACTCGGAATTTGCCGTCAGTAAGAATGTTCATCAATGCTGCGCGGTTTAACGAACGAGGAACAAACGTTTCTAATGCGGTCTCACATTCGTTAGTTCGCTGAGTAGGGTGTTGAGCGATGACTTCTTGTGCTTTATCAGTTACGTCTACCGCTTGGTAGTCGTGCATTTGAATAACAGTGTCAGCCACGTCTAGGTAATCGCCAGATCCACCCATTACAACAATGGTAGAGATATCCATCTCTTCACGTAGTTGGCCAATACGGTCAACAAGTGGAGTGATTGGCTCAGCACCTTTTGATACTAGAGCTTGCATACGTTCGTCACGAATCATGAAGTTAGTCGCTGACGTATCTTCATCAATAAGTAGTGTTTGAACGCCTGCTTCAATCGATTCTTGTAGCCAAGCCGCTTGCGATGTAGAACCTGATGCATCTTGTGTGCTGAAATTAGACGTGTCTTTCTGCATTGGTAAATGGTTGATGTAGTTTGAAAGATTCAAGTTGTGTACACATCGGCCATCTTCAGCACGGATCTTCATCGTATCAGTCGCAGTCACGATACCTTCACGGCCATCACCAGGAATATGGTTGTAGATAGAACGTTCAACGGCGTTCAATAGTGTAGATTTACCATGGAAACCACCACCAACGATCAGCGTGATGCCTTTAGGAATACCTAGGCCAGTCACATCACCTTGGTTTGGCGCGTTTAGCGTCACACTTAAAGACTCTGGTGCTAGGAAAGGAACCGCGCCTTTCATTGGCAGGTCGCAGTTACCTGCAATACGAGGTAATACACTGCCATTTGCTACGAATGCCGCTAGGTTGTTTTCTTCCAATTGAGCACGCAATGCATCTTGGTCTTCAACAGCTTCACAATGCTTAATCATCGCTTCAATGTTGAGTTCGCGTTCAAGCGTTGCGCGACGAATAAACTTAGGCAAATAGAATGTAATGATGTTGATTGCTTTCTTTGCAAGAATACTACGACCATCAGCGGGTAGGTTGATACGAAAACGAATTTCGATACCGTGCTCGGTGAAAACCACAGATGTGTTATCCAAAACAGTTTGGCCTGTTAGTGCGATAGACACGGTAGCTTCTTGTTTAGCAAATTCAGAGAAGCTACGTGCAATGAAGTCACGTGCTGCTACTTGGTATTCGTAAGATTTTTCTTTAAGCCAATCTAACCCTGTTAACGACCAAGCGCGTGTTGCGCGAAAACGTGAAGATGATGCATACGGGTCACCTTGAACGTGGTCGATGTGTAATTCGAAATCAGCAAAGTCGTATTGACCTTTAATTTGTTGATATGCGCGGAAGTTTTGTTTTTCGAGCTTTTTAAGCTTTGCAGTCAACTGATCCATAACGAGGAATGCCTATATAAAGGGAAGATAAAACAGAAAGGCGGCGATTATAAAAATCACCACCTATAGAGTAAAGAGAAAGTAGGCCTAAATCCAAAACAAAGTGCTCTTTTTCGCGTTAAGCGTAACGAGTAGTCCCCAAATAGTTTTGATTGATTAAGCTGTGTTCGAATTCTTGGCTCGGCATTGGCTTGCCATAAAGGTAACCTTGTCCCACATCACAGCCTTCATTGATGATAAATTGCTCCTGAACTTCCGATTCTATGCCTTCAATCGTGACTTTTAAGTCGAGCTTTTTCGCGATTTGGACTATGGACCGAACGATCTCCGAGTCTTCCTGTGAGTTGAGCATTTGGTCGATGAAGCTCTTATCAATTTTAATCGTATCGAATGGGAATTTCTTAAGGTAACTAAATGAGGCATAGCCAGTCCCAAAGTCGTCCAGTGACAATGTAACGCCAATGTTGTGTAACGATTCCAATGTATTTTTCGCGACGACTTCATCTGCAATGAGGCAACTTTCCGTGACTTCAAGTTCTAAGAAATGAGGTTCTAGGTGATAGGTTTCCAACAGGTGAATAATTTGGTCTGCGAAATCAACATTCTTCAATTGAATAGCAGATACGTTTACGGCTATTTTGAAATCTTCAACGTATTCGGACCACTCTTTCGCTTGCTCTATAGCGTTGCGCAGAGCAAAATTTCCCACTTCGAAAATCAATCCGTTTTGCTCGGCCATGTGTATTAAAGTTTCGTTAGATATGTCTCCCAGAACGGGGTGTCGCCAACGCAGTAGAGCCTCTGCACCAACCCAGCGATGAGTCAACGGGCATACTTTAGGCTGAAAATAGAGCATAAGGTCATCATTACGAACCGCTTGGAGTAAATAACCTTCAATCTTATTAATATGACTTTGTTCTTCAGCATGAGACTGAGAATAGTAAGCGAACTTCTGTCCGGAATCTTTACATGCCAACATCGCTTCTGAAGATTTTTGGATAATACTGTCAGCACCATCGTCGTGCTCAGTAATCGCAATCCCTATAAAGGCATGCAGATGAATTTTGTCACTACCAATGTCAAATTCTGAATGACCGACTTTTACCAGTGTCTGGCATAGTTCTTCGATACGTTGGTGCAAATCTTTAACGCTGAACGCCAACACAAGGTCAACCGAAGTAGGGCGCGCAGTTAATACCTCGACATCAGAGATACTGTCGATGCGTTGTCGGTATTCAACAAGCACTTGGTCTAACGCGTTGTAGCCATATCGAGCTTGAATGCGCCTGCCATTAGTAAATCCAATATGGATTACTGCGAGTGAGCCACCAGTAAACCTTTGTTGTGACAACAACTTCTGATCTAAGCGCGACTCAAAAGCACTTCGGTTCAAAAAACCCGTGCCGAGATCGTGATTTTTTTGGAAATTGATCTCTTGTTCTGCCGCTCTTCGCTTATCAATCTCTTGGTTTAATGAATAATTAAGACTCGCGAGATCTTTAGTGCGAGTCGCAACTCGGCTTTTTAAGTCACGATTCATTTGAGTGAGCTTAGCGTGTTGAAACAAGGTTTTTAATTGAGATTCTATAGAGGTGCGAAAGCTTTCTAATAGCTTAATATAGGTAGGCGTGTAGTGATTTTCTTTCGAGTCCAAGATACAAATGGTGCCGAACAATTCGCCGTTAGGCCAAAATAGCGGAATGCCACAATAAGAGATTAAGCCAAACTTTGTGTCGGGGTTGTTTTTCCAATCAACATCGGCAAGCGCATTGGGTACTAAAAGCTGCTGCTGAGACTCCATCACTGTTTCGCAGTAAAGCCCATTTCCTAATGTTTCAGAATCGCCTTTGTTATAAGGGTTATCCTGACTGTGGCTGGTAGAGAAAACTTCAATGTAGTTGGTATGAACACGCATGATAAGTGCAGCAGGCACTTGAGTGATTTGAGCTAAGAGGTCGACAATATTCTGCCAGCTGGAGGCCATATCGTCAGGGATATCTAAGTCTATCGTTTTTATCTTCTTCATATGACTCCGAGTCAATTATGCTAAATGCATCAACACATCCTGTGTTAATTAAGATGAACCAAATAAACTGTGAATATTACATTAACTAAGTATAAGAAATGTTGCACAAAAAAACCTCCGCAATTTTGCGGAGGTTTTCAAATGTGAATCTGGGTCTCAGTAATGAGATAAGTTTCGATTAAGGCTTTAACTTTATAAAATCATCAGTGTTAAGTTTCTCTTTATAGTCTACCGATGGTTGAGCAAAACCGTTCAACTGTAAAAACTCTTCTTTAAAACCTTGATAGTCACCGATTGATTGGAAGTTGTTTTCATCCATAGCTTCAAGTAGTTCAGTCACATGAGCTTGGGTTTCTGGGTCGAGTTCCCATTCATCCATCCGAATTAGGCGCTCGCCATCAAGTGGTACTTTGGTTTGTCCATACAGCTTACTGCTGAATAAGCGTTGCATTTGTTGGATACAGCCTTCGTGGGTCTCTTTTTCTTTCATCACTCTATATAAGGCGAGTAGGTAAGGGCTTAGCCCCGGAATGAATACGCTCGCCTTGGTGACTAATGCCTTACACACGGTCGCGTAAGCATTACCGCCAAAGTTAGCTAGTTCAAGGTTAAGTGCGTGACTTGTTTGATGAAGGTCTATTTTAGCGCGGCCCAAAGTACCGTCTAAGTAGATAGGGTGCGTGACTTCTGGACCAACGTAAGAAAAAGCAATGGTTTTGCAACCTGGGGCAATAGATTCAGCATTGATCAGCTCATCTATCCACTGTTCCCAATCTTCGCCGCCCATGACTTTGAGTGTGCTTTCGGCTTCTTCTTCCGTTGCAGCATCAAGTGTGTTGGTCACCCAGTTGTCGTGCTCTAATGAGATAGTCGCACCAGTCACGCTTTCACCGATTGGCTTAATGGCAGAGCGCCAGAATTCTTCGGTATTTGGTTTGGGTCTTACGCCAGCGGCTAAGCTGTAGATAATCAGATCCACTTCACCTTCGAAGTAGGTTTCAATGGCTTCGACAACTTGTGAACGTGTTTCTTGTGAAAATGCGTCGCCAACAATGTTGATAGCAGTGCGTTGCTCTCGTTCGGCTTCTTTTTTGAAATAGATGTTGTTGTACCAACCAGCGCTGCCTAGGGATTTTTCGTTAGGACCGCGCTCGAATGAGACGCCGATGGTGTCAGCTTTTGCACCGCCAAAGGTAAGGGCAATGCGAGCGGCAAGGCCAAAGCCAGAGGAAGCACCGATAATCAGTACTCGCTTAGGGCCATCTTTGATCTGCGGCGCACTCTTAACAAACTTGATTTGTTGCTTTACGGCTTCTTGACAGCCTAGAGGGTGAGCGCTTTTGGCTACCACACCCTTGATAATAGGTTCGATCAGCATAAATAACCTTACAGTTAACGGTGATATGCACTCAGGCTAACGTAAAGCTGTGTAAAATTTATTGAGCTAGACCATTAAAACCTAAAGATACTGATATAATTCTTTGGCGACAAATTCAGCAATCCAAGGCTGAGCTTCTGGTTTTGGATGCAGTCCATCGTTCATCATCCACTCCGGTTTGAGGATGATATGCTCTAGAAAAAACGGTAAAAGTGGCACGCTTTGTTGATCAGCAAGCGCTGCAAAGACGTATTCAAACTGCTGGTTGTAACGCTTACCGTAATTCGGTGGGATTTTAATCTTCATCATAATAGGTTTCGCGCCCGCAGCTTTTATCTGCTTAATGATTTGATCAAGATTCGCAGACATCAGCTTAGGTGGGAATCCACGAAGACCATCATTCGCACCGAGTTCGATAAGAACAGTGTCTGGGGCGTGTTCTTCAAGCAATTGTGGTAAACGAGCTAAGCCATTGCCAGTTGTGTCACCAGAAATACTTCCGTTGACCACGGTTACCGTTTTGTCATGCTTTGCTAACGCGTCTGGTAACAGGCTTGGCCAACTCTGTTTGATGTCCATGTTATAACCAGCACTCAGGCTATCACCAAGCACCAGTAACTTAGAATCTAACTCGGTATCTTGAGCCAAAGAAGCGGTTGAAAATATAATTAAGAATAAAAAGGAAATTAGTCGAGTCATGCATACATCCATCATTAAAGCAGAAGCTGTTTCGAAGACAGTGTCTACTAATCAAGAACATTTAACAATCTTAGAGCATGTTGATATCGATATTCGTGAGGGTGAAACGGTTGCGATCGTCGGTACTTCAGGTGCTGGTAAATCCACGTTAATGACACTGCTTGCAGGACTCGATGTGCCAACTTCTGGCGAAATCAGTTTGTTAGGCCAACCTCTATCACAGCTTGATGACGAAGCGAGAGCCAAAATCCGCAGTGAATCCGTTGGGTTTGTTTTCCAAAGCTTCTTATTGATCCCAAGCCTTTCTGCCCTGCAAAACGTCACGCTGCCTTGTTTGTTGAAAGGTGAAGACGAACACATCGAACGCGCGACGGCTTTGCTTGAATCAGTGGGCTTGAAAGACAGGCTTGATCACTTGCCGTCTCAACTGTCCGGTGGTGAACAACAAAGGGTAGCATTGGCTCGTGCGTTTATGATTAAGCCTAAAATTTTGTTCGCCGATGAACCAACGGGCAACCTAGACCAACAAACGGCAGCGAAAATAGTCGAGCTGTTGTTCGAACTTAATTCATCGCACGGCACCACGCTTGTTCTCGTCACGCATGACCCTAAGCTCGCACAGCGTTGCCAACGAACCTTGAAAATGCATGTCGGTCACATAGAGGAAGTGTAAATTGAATTCATCACGCGGACTGAACAAACGACTGTTTTCATGGAGCATCGAAGAGATTCGACATGGTCAGTTATGGCCGGTATCCATCGCTTTAACACTCATTATTGCTTGTGTGTTTGCGCTTTCAGCTTTGGCTGAGCGTATGGAACAAGTAATCGTTAAGCAGGGCAAAGATGCGTTAACCGCCGACAGTGTATTTGTATCGGCAAACCCAATCCCACAACCTTTATTAGACCTGACTCAGATTGAACAGTTAGAAAACTCTCAGTTAACTCGCTTCTCAACCATGGCATTCAGTGATAACTCGATGCAGTTGGTTACCGTTAAAGCCGTAGAGAGCAATTATCCTTTACGCGGTGAAATGATACTGCAAGGAGCAGATAGCGCGGTAAGCAATCATGTTGAACCGGGGGAATTGTGGCTTGATGAGCGTATATTTGCGCAGCTAGAGGTTGAAATTGGTGACAATGTCACTATTGGCGATGCCGATTTAACGATAACTGGGCGTATCACCCAAGAACCAGGTTTGAGCTTTAACCCATTCCAACAAATGCCTGCTGTGCTGATTCATACAAGTGACATCGATGCCACTGGCGCTATTCAACCTGGCAGCCGTGTTAGTTTTAGGCTGTTTCTAAACGGTGATGATACTAAACTGAAAGCCGCACAAGACAGCGTAGAATTAACACCAAGCGATCGCTGGCGCACGCAAGACTCAGCGAGCCGCACTAACGACATGTTCGAGAGCACAACTCAGTATCTTTCGCTAACCGTTGCTATCGTTGTGATAATGGCTGCGACCACTTTGGTACTTACGTGCCAACATTATGTTGCGAGTCGCCGTAAAACCATTGCGATGCTTAAGAGTTTAGGGGCAAGCAAACAATGGATCATTAAATGGTTGTTTGTACAGGTATATCTGTTAGTGGCCATCGGGGCTGTACTGGGAATTACAATAGGGGTCGGCTTAGAGTTTTTACTTCGTATACCATTGGGTGATTTGTTACCAACACCACTTCCTAGCTATGGTATTGAACCTGTCATTTTAGCGATTTTATCAAGCGTCCTCATTGGTGTGCCTGCTCTTGGTATTCCGTTAATTGGCTTGGTCAACACCTCGGCAATCAGCGTGATTCAATCAAGTCATCAGTCCAATGAAAACTACAAGAAATACCTGTTGTTGCTGGTGCCTATTATTCCAATGATGCTGATGTACGGCGATAACCTGTTGGTATGGATAGTTCTAGCGGGTATCGCTTGCCTGTTCTTAGTGCTTGCGATTGTGAGCACGCTTGTTCTGCGTTTGGTCGGTAAGCTGCCGACGTCGACATCTATGCGTTTGGCATTGAGCCGAATTAATCGCACACCATTAGCAACAGGGATTCAATTTGGTTCTTTAGCGCTGTCTTTGATGCTGTTATCGATCATATGGCTAGTGAGAAGTGACTTGTTGTCAGATTGGCAGCAAACTTTGCCCGAGAACGCACCTAATGCGTTTGCGCTGAATATTGCGAGCTATGAGAAAGACAGTTATCTCGAGACGATTGATGCAAACGAAGTAGAGCGTACTCAAGCGTTTCCAATTATACGAGGAAGACTCACAACCATTAACGGCGTTGAGGCGG
The DNA here is from genome assembly GCF_041470165.1 of Vibrio sp. 10N.286.46.A8. Taxonomy (NCBI): domain Bacteria; kingdom Pseudomonadati; phylum Pseudomonadota; class Gammaproteobacteria; order Vibrionales; family Vibrionaceae; genus Vibrio; species Vibrio sp. 10N.286.46.A8. The sequence goes on along the minus strand of NZ_JBFRLX010000130.1, from coordinate 1,747 downwards.
CGAAATACAGCGAGACCTCAGAAGAAACAGATGCACTAAGTCGAGAGATCAACTTCACTTGGGGAGATAGCCTGCCTGAGTACAATGAAGTATTAGAAGGCAGCTGGACACAAGAGCAGGGCGTATCTGTGGAATCCGATGTCGCAGAGCAACTTGGTTTGAAAATTGGCGATGATCTTTCATTCACAATCAACAGCCAGAACGTCTCTGCCAAGGTGAACAGCATCCGAAAAGTAGAATGGCGTGAAATGAAGCCAAACTTCTATTTCATTTTTACTCCCGATGTTTTGAGCGCTATTCCTTCTACTTGGTTGGTGAGCTTCAGATTAGAAGAGCAACACAACCAAATGCTCAACGAATTATCTCGAAATCACCCGACCGTGAGTTTGATGGACATTCGTAAAATGGGCAGCAAGATCCAAGAGTTGCTCAAACAGATTGTTTGGTCGATAACCGTACTTGCCGCGTTAGGTGTGGTGGCGGGGCTATTGCTTATCTTCACTCTGTTGCGACTGAGCTTATCTCAAAGACAACAAGAGATACGCTTGTACCGAACCTTAGGCGCGAGTAAGAAGCGTATTCTCAACACTATTTGGTGTGAATACGGGGTGATGGCGTTAGTAGCTGGCTCAATTGCTGCGCTGGGTTCTGAACTCAGTGTTGCCGGGGTAATGAACTTTGGCTTTGAGTTAGAACCTTCACTCCACCCAATACTGTGGATAGCGCTACCCGTGCTGACGTTTATCACATTGGCCGCGGTAGTGAATAGCTTAATCAAACGTTTGTTGGCACCAGTAAACAAGGATTTTGGCTAGTCGCTAGCGAGATCTCACAAATGCTTAAAACGGTCTAAAAGTGACATTACTTATACTTAGTCGTTCACTATTTATAAGACGTCTCTTTAGACCGCTTTTTATTTGACCAATGCGTAGCACAAGTTACGAACATCGCACCTTAATCTCCCGTTTTTTTAGTATTTTTTAAAACTAATTGCGCAATAATGCCGATTTAATGAACAGCGGTTAGTCCCTGTAAACAAAGGGTTTGCGCAACTTAGCAAGAACGTTATCAACAGTTATCCACAAAAACGGTGGATAACTTTAGGGATAAGTTAACATCTATGTTTTAAGAGTACTGAGGCAGCCTTTATGTGGCGTCACTTAGGACAAATGTGACGGTTATAATAACCTTTAAAACTCAATCTGGAGTTATTGAGTCAAGAGATTATTTAGGTTTTTTACATAGATATTAAATACTGCCTATCTAAGACCTTGATAAAAATGTGTTTTAATTCGTAGCAGAACAAAAGTAGAATAGCGGCAGTTAATCATATTCTACAGAACACGATGAACCACAACAAAACGGATACAAATCAGCCTTCTATTGCCATTGTTGGTGGTGGTATTGCCGGAACGACGAGCGCAATTCATTTTAGTGAGTTGGGTTATAAGGTCACTATTTTGGAAAAAGGACCGAGTTTGGTTAATGGTCCACCAATTTGCCATCTGCATGCTGGTGGCAATTTGTATCGAGATATTTCTGTAGAGCAGTGTCTTCAGTTGCTCACTCAGTCAATTGATACCGTCCGCTTGTTTCCCCATACGATCAATATTCGTCCGACAATTATCGCTGTTCCACACAGTGATGGTGGAGAGCCGTTGGATCTTCTTCCGCGCCTAAAGATAATCAAGAACGCTTATGCTGAGCTTGTTAATCAAGATAAAAGCAACCAAGTGCTTGGTAAACC
>NZ_JBFRLX010000129.1:0-5441 GCF_041470165.1 Vibrio sp. 10N.286.46.A8 | reverse complement strand
CTCTATCTCTATCTCTATTCCCATGACCAGTTTGTAAGTTAACGCAGACAAAATTTATCTACTCTGATTCAAATACATTCCAAATTACATTTCATATCTCATACACCACAATTTATAAATATAACTATCAATTCATTAATTCTTATCAATTACTGCCTATGAATAAGTTCTTATGATAGGAGGCTCAATAACAAACTTATCTAAAACCACTTAACAACACCTCAATGAAGACAGGATAGTGAATTCATGTTCGAGAAATACAAAAATCAAAGTGTTGGCTTCCAACTTAAGTTGGTCATTTTGCTGTGCTTACTTATCGCCTTTGGCTCTATCGCAACGCTCGTGTATCGCAATGCCTCACAAGTATTATTAGACAACACGTTAAGGGAACACCAATCCAAAGTAGAAGCGATGGCCAAAACCATATCTGGCCAATTCGATGCCTACCTGCATACCGCCAAAGTTTTAGAATCCACCTTTCGTAACGGTTACCTAGCAGGTGTTTATGTTGAGAATTACGACGTTGAGTTCAACGGTCATTCCATTCCTAACCTGACTCAATATGGTGAGAGCCTAATCAACGACACTAAACTCGTTGATAGCTTTACTCGCGACACCGGCGCTGTAGCAACCCTATTTGCCCCATTTGGCGATGACTTTATTCGCGTGTCTACTTCTCTTAAAAAACCGTCAGGGGAACGTGTTGTTGCCACAACGTTAGGCAAGGATCATCCTGGCTATAACAAACTCAAAAATGGCGAAGCTTATTACGCGCAAGTGAAGCTCTTCGGCCAACGCTACATTACCTACTACGCGCCTTTAACGAATGCACAAGGCAAAGTTAACGGTGTCTCTTTCATTGGTCTACCCGTAGAAGAGGCGACACAAAACCTGTTCGAGTCATTGCGTTCTGTCTCATGGGGCGATACTGGCTATACCATCATCGTTGACAATGAAGAAGAGCATCAAGGCCAGTACTTACTGCACCCTACTAATGCTGGAGGTGATAAATCTATTGTGGATGTTGCCGACTACGATGGAAATAAACCTTTTTATCAGCTCTTTGAGCAGCCATCCGGCTTGATTCTCTACCCTTTTGAGTATCAAGGAACAGTGGGCGAAAAATACCTCGTCTATACCGAAGTCCCGGGGTGGAATTGGAAACTACTTGGCGGCACATTTATTAATGAAGTCACTAAAGGCAGCGACGAACTGCTGAAACTTATCGCGATAATCGCGACCTTGATTGCCGCCGCTACCATCGTCGTATTAACGCTCGTATTGAACCGTACGTTGACGCCGTTAACGACTTTAAACGAATACATGATGCGCTTAGGAAAAGGCGAAGTCAGCTTACATATTCCAAACAACGGCAAACAGACTAAGAATGAAATCAGCAACCTAAATACCGGCGTTGCGAATATGGCTGCTCAATTGAATACACTCGTTGGAGAAATTCGTACGACCAGTGATCAAGTACAAAACAGCTCTAGCAGTGTGTCACAGGATGCTAGCCACAATCTGAGCCAATCTGACCGCCAGCAAGCACAGGTTGAGCAAGTCGTTACCGCTATTGAAGAGATGGCTACCTCGGCAGAATCTGTAGCGCAGCAAGTGAATAGCATTGCTGAAAATGTTCGCCTTGCAAATGAAGACAGCCAGAAAGGTTTAGAAGTCGTTGAAGGTGTGTGTATTGATGTTGCCCAGCTAAATGATCAATTAGACAAATCAGCATCGGCCATCGAGCAAGTGAGTTCTGATAGCGAAAGCATTCAAACCGTCACCAAGATGATTGATGACATCGCAGAACAAACCAACTTACTTGCGTTGAACGCTGCAATAGAAGCAGCGCGAGCGGGGGATCAGGGTCGTGGTTTTGCCGTGGTCGCTGACGAAGTAAGAACATTGGCTCATCGTACACAAACGTCAGTACAAGACGTAGTGAGCATCATCGAGAAGTTGAAATCTTCAACTAACAATGCCGTGAACCTGATGACACAAAGCCAATCGAATGCCAACCAAGTACTTGATAAAGCGCAAGAAGCAGGTACAGCCCTAGAGTCGATTGCCTCTCAAGTTGAATCTATTGCCTCTCAAGCTGAAACCATTGCTGCGACATCAGAAGAGCAAGCTCAGGTTTCTCAAGAAATAGCAGCGAACGCGCATGCGATCAGCGATTTGAACCAGCAAAGCCGTGAAACCAGCGCTAAGACTTCTCACAGTGCTGATGAACTTCAAAAACAAGCTGAGTCGTTAAAGAACCAAGTTAACTTCTTTAGCTAGAAGCCGAGTTCACTGTTTCTATGTGACTTGCTCATAACCAATAGAGCCAACCATACGTTGGCTCTATCTCTTCACTGACAGCCTCTGTATCTTCACTAATTGCCGTAAACCAAGACAGCTGCGTTTATTCTAGCGCCCCACTATGCTTCCTGTTAAAATTTTGGACTTGAAATTTCTACCTCGAGTTCGCAATGACTTACCAATGCCCTTTGTGTCACCAACCTTTATCTCAAAACGATCGTACGTTTAAGTGTGAAAAGAACCATCAGTTCGACCTAGCGAAAGAAGGCTATGTTAATTTGATGCCAGCACACCACAAACGCTCAAAAGATCCAGGTGACAACAAAGAGATGATGCAGGCTCGTCGCCGCTTCCTTGAAGGCAACCACTACGATCCAATGCGTCAAGCCGTTGTTGGTTTATGCGCTAGCTATCTGCCAGCAACCGCCCCTAGCCTATTAGATATCGGTTGTGGTGAAGGTTATTACACCAATGAAATTGCGGTAAACCTTCAAGAAAAGAATGGTGCGACTTTTGGCCTAGACATTTCTAAGATTGCTATCAAATACGCAGCTAAACGCTACCCTGCTGTCGACTTCTCAGTCGCTTCGAGCCATCGCCTGCCCTTTGCGGAAAACAGCTTAGACGGCATTCTACGCATTTATGCGCCTTGCAAGGCTGAAGAACTGCAGCGCACCATCAAAGACAATGGCGTGGTGATCACCGTGACACCGGCTAGCCGACACCTGTATCAGCTGCGTGATGCAATTTATGATGGTGTTCGCTTGCACGACGAAGATCCAGAAATGATTGAAGGTTTTACTCTTGATCACCAAGAGCAACTAAACTATATGATGGAACTATCGGGGTCAGACGCATTCGACCTGCTACAGATGACGCCGTTTGCTTGGAAAGCGAGTGAAGAGTTTAAACAACAACTCATTGATGCTGAGCAATTCAACTGTGAAGCGGACTTTATGCTGCGAGTGTACCGCAAACAGATTTAATTGATATTGATTATCGTTTGCATTGAAATGTCATCTTGCCTCCTTTAGTATGCGTGTTCTTCAAGGAGGCATTTCATGCAACGTATTATTCTTATCGGATTAGCGACCCTGCTTACAGCTTGTGCTAATCAACCTTCAAACAGCACTTATCAACAAGTGGCTAACACGCAAACGGATACCGTTTCCACATTCTATGACTACCAGTTTGCTTCTCCACAAGGCGAAACGCTTTCTCTCGATGCATTACCTAAACAGCTGATTGACGCTGATGTGGTTCTTATTGGCGAATGGCACACTCACTCGGCAATCCATCGATTCCAAACCGATTTCTTAAAAGCACGTCGCAACGCCACATCAAACATCGCGCTTTCAATGGAACAATTCACTCGAGAACATCAAGACACATTAAACCAATATCTCAATGATGAAATTGGCGAACAAATTCTTATGTCTCAAGCGGCTGCTTGGCCAAACTACGAAAGTGATTATCGCGCTTTAGTTGAGTTCGCTAAAACCAATGACGTCGATATCATTGCGGCAAACGCACCAAAACCCTTCGTACAATGCATTGGCCGTAAGGGGTTACCCTATCTAGATCAGCTAACGACGGAACAACGTCAATGGATTGCTTCAGAAGTGGATACTGGCGATAGCCCTTACAAAGAAAAATTCATGGCTTCGATGCATCACGGTACGCCAGAGCAAACAGAAAAGCAGTTTGCCGCTCAAGTAACATGGGATGAAACCATGGCGGAATCGATTGTCGGTTACCTAACATCAAACCCAGATCAGCAAGTGATTCATGTTGCTGGCAAGTTCCATACAGAAGATGGTTTAGGCACAGCTGCATCGATTCTGCGTCGCAATCCCGATCTAAAAATTGCGATTATCAGCCCAGTTAAGGAAATCGCTTCAGATAGCAGTGACTACCAGCTCAAAGTGCTTTCTCCACCCGCTCGCTTTGTTAAAAAAGAGAACAGAATGAAGGCATACAAACACCTATCGAAGCGCGGCGCTAGCCTAGAGTGCGACTAAACCATTCTTATCCATTCTTATAAGAGAACGAAACGATGGGCTAATTCTAGATAACTAGCCCATCGACAGAGCTTCATTGGCTCCTATCATCCACTCTAACTCTATATAACATTCAAATTCCTTATCGGCACAAGATTTGCTTAATAACTAGACGGTTTGACTAAGCAGACGAAAAAACAATGTGCGAATAAAAAACATCACCACGGTGATTAAATGCACAAGTTTTTCACACCTCTGCCGATACTATATTTAAGGATAGGTAAGGAGAGCGATATGACACCAGTAGGAACGAGTAATACTCAGCTGTATTCACCTGCGAAAATGAACGCACAGAATAAAAGCACCGAGGCTGAAAAGCCTGCTCCACTCAAGGTGGAACAAAATACCGTTAAGCTTTCCGATGAAGGAAAAGCGCTATTATCTGCTCTTAAACAAATCGATAAAGAATCCAAAAAATTCGAAGCGGAAAATGCAACCGTTACCGATAAAGTTGAATCGTTCGCTCACGGCGCATTAGGCATGGACCACCCAGACAAGGTTGAAGAAGAGGATGATGGCTCATATTCAGCGGGGCAATTCTTGTCCGCGGCACTTACCGTAGGTGGCATCCTTATCGCTTTAGTCTAACTTTTTGCTTTGACCTAATTTCGCTTTAGCCTAACTTTACAGCTCTGCTTCTCTATTCTTTCATTACCTACCTTTTATTGAATAGAAGCAATTTGTCGTCACGACAACAGACCTGATTTGGTCTAAAAAACGAGTTCATTCCATAATTCCGCTCTCATTTTAATGGAATAATACTCGTGAAAAACACTTTTGAGCTTATTGATAAGCCTACCTTCTTTGGTGCTATTGCACTCCTACTCACGATAGTTTTCCCGCTCATTTTGTTCCCGGCTCAGGGCGCAGACTGGATTGCGGTTGCGAAAACATTCATGACGGATCAACTTGGATTTCTATATCTTGCTCTAGGCCTGGCTGCTTGTGCCTTCATGGTTTACGTTGTGTTCAGTGACATGGGACAAATTAAACTGGGTGAAGCTGATGAAGAACCTGAGTTCAAAACTGCATCATGGGCAGCAATGCTTTTCTGTGGTGGTATCGGCGCAAGTATCT
>NZ_JBFRLX010000128.1:13807-14100 GCF_041470165.1 Vibrio sp. 10N.286.46.A8 | reverse complement strand
GTTGGTGAGGGGGGCTGTAATACCAATCGCGGTCAATAATGGGTTAGCCAAGCTTGTTCAAACACTCTGCCGAAAATGGGTAACACGGGTGAGTGTGGAAGCGATAGTAACTCAGTGGAAGTTTTATTTCAGGCATAAAAAAGCGCCGATAAAAATCAGCGCTTTAAAATTCTTTTTAGCGAAAAGCTAATTATTGAGCAACAACGTTTGCTGCTTGTAGGCCTTTTTGACCGTTTTCAACTTCGAAAGAAACCTTTTGGCCTTCTTTCAGAGTTTTGAAACCTTCAGAAGCG
>NZ_JBFRLX010000128.1:0-12996 GCF_041470165.1 Vibrio sp. 10N.286.46.A8 | reverse complement strand
GCACGGAAGTGTACGAATACGTCAGCGCCGCCGTTGTCTTGAGAAATGAAACCGAAACCTTTCTCTTCGTTAAACCATTTTACAGTGCCAGTATTTGTGTTAGACATAATTTGTCCCTTATTCATAAATTTTCTAAATTGTTGATTGCATTACTGCAATGCGCTGATAATTGAATTATTTAATATTGCTAAGAAATAAGGAAAAACTACTTACAAAAACGGGTAACGATTTTACATGTCATTTTTTACTATTCATCTAACTTAAATAACTCCGGCTAACAGAGCGAGTGCATGTTAACACAGTCTTTCGGGTTGTACACTCATTGATTGATAAATCAGCGAGTTTTTTTGTCATGTTGCGCTCGTTAACAAAAACTACCTACAACAGCTGATAGGTTTATAAAGTTACACGCCATGACAAAGTAAAAAGGAAGCCTAAGCCTCCTTTTCTTCGTTAGTATAGACGATATTATCGTTTGAAGTTGATATCTTCAGTCTTATCTAAATTAATTTTAGTCTTAGCTGGTTGAGTCTCTGCGATTATTTTTCCGTGGCGAATAGAGTACTGCACTGGAACTTGGCGACGTACTGCATCAAAACCGTTATCTGCAGGAAGAATTAGTAAGCTTCCTGGCTTACCTTCTTCAATGCCGTAGTTGTCTTGGATATGCAGTGTGCGTGCTGAATTTTTGCTGATCAAATCAAGCGAAGTGTTGATTTGGTCGTAGCCCATCACTTGCGTTACGTGCAGTCCCATGTGCAGAACTTGAAGCATATTCGCTGTACCTAGTGGGTACCATGGGTCAAACACATCATCGTGGCCGAAACACACATTGATATTCGCTGCGAGCATCTCTTTAACACGCGTTACACCACGACGTTTCGGGTAGTCGTCGAAGCGACCCTGTAAGTGAATATTCACTAACGGGTTAGCCACGAAGTTAATACCCGACATCTTCAATAGACGGAACAAGCGAGATGCGTAAGCACCGTTATAAGACCCCATCGCTGTGGTATGGCTTGCCGTTACCTTCTCACCCATTTCGAATTTGTGCGCAAGGGCTGCCAGCGTTTCAACAAAGCGAGATTGTTCATCGTCAATCTCATCACAGTGAACGTCGATCAGGCAGTCGTACTTGCGTGCAAGCTCGAACACGTAATGCAGAGATTCAACGCCGTATTCACGAGTGAATTCAAAGTGAGGGATAGCACCGATAACGTCAGCACCGATCTTCACAGCTTCTTCAAGCAACTCTTTGCCGTTGGGGTATGAAAGAATGCCTTCTTGAGGGAATGCAACGATTTGGATGTCGACCCACTCTTTCATCTCTTCGCGGACTTCAACCATCGCTCTTAACGCCACTAACGTTGGGTCTGACACATCAACGTGTGTACGCACGTGTTGAACCCCGTTCGCTATCTGCCATTTCAGTGTTTGCTTGGCACGAGACTTTACGTCTTCGATTGATAACAATTCTTTACGCTCAGCCCAACGCTCAATACCTTCAAACAAAGTACCAGAGATGTTCCAGTTAGGTTCTCCAGCCGTTTGCGTAGTATCTAGGTGGATGTGCGGTTCACAGAAAGGAGAAACTGCAATGCTACCTTCAGCATCAAGGATGTCACCTTGATGAGTGATTTGAGCGTCATTATCGAGAATGCGAGAAAATTGACCATTTTCAATCAGAATTTGTTTCAAGCCCTCTTGGTCTTGAAGTTTCGCGTTCTTGATTAATAAGGTTGTCATAGTGTGTCCTTAAGCGGCCTGAGATTTCAGAGCTTTTTTGTTCAATAGAGGATTTAGCACGAGGTAACTGATTGCACCACCAAACACGGCATTCAAAGGAACGATACCAGGTAGGAAGTGACCAGCGGCTACGCCTGTTGCTACCGCGATAATGCCAGCCCAGTTAACGGTTTGGAACTCTGCATTTGCAAAATCTTTGTAACGTTTACGGTTCGCGAAGAAGTCGGCGATGATTACGCCACCAATGGGTGGAATCGCTAGCGAAAGGAAGGTTAACCAACCAACGAAGTTGTTGTATAACCAAAGCGCGAAAATCGTACCGATAATGCCGTTAATGATAGACATTGTAGTACTTGAGCGACCTGTGATGTTAGATAAACCCAGACCTGACGCATAAAGTGCATTTTCATTGGTTGTCCAGATATTCAAGCCAAGCACGATGATGGCTGGAAGCAGTAGACCTTGCGCGATCATCACATCTGAAATATCAGCCTGACCGGTTGCTGCTGCGCCTGCTGCGCCGAAGATAAACATCAGCGAGTTACCGATGAAGAACGCGACCATTGTAATTAACACGGCGCTTGCTGGCTTTTTACCGAAGCGAACGAAATCGGCAGTCAACGTACCTGCACTTACAAACGAACCTACAACCATTGCTAGTGCCATTGAGAAGTCCATTGGCGTCTCTGGCTTAATCAGCTGCAGTTGCTCTAGTCCACCAACACTGTCTACGGCTGTTAGTACTGAGTAACCACCCAAAATTGCAATCGCGGGCACCGCAATTGCTGAAAGCACCATTAGCGCTTTAATACCGAAGTACACCGTACCTGTCATCAAAAGGCCTGACACAATAATCAAGGTGTTGGTATCAATGCCTGTGGCTTTCTGTACCGGAATTGCGAACATGGCAACGCCTACACCAAACCAGCCGACTTGTGTACCACCAAGTAGAGCAGAAGGAAGCCATGAGCCTTTAGTACCAAAAGAGAAACGAGCAAGGAGATGAGTAGAGAGGCCAGTAGATGAGCCGATGTAGCCAAGAAAAGAAGTGTAAATACCAAGAATTAGGTTACCGATGAGAACGGCGAGGAAGAAATCGTTGAAAGAAAGACCTGTCCCGAGTGAACCACCTGTCCACATACTTGCAGAGAAGAAAGTGAGTCCAAGCATTACCATGGTGAGTGAAGCAACTCCTTTCCTAGCCGATGTTGGAACCGGCCCAAGACTGTAGTTATTATCCGCAGCCATTTTTTACCTCCGCAATTGTTCAAAATTAAAATTAACGGTCACCGTATTGTAGGCAAACGTGCGCATTATGGTGATATAAATAACATAGTCAATGCTAGTTTTGTCAATAACCCATCTATTAAGGCGGTTATGTTAAAAATAGACATTTAAAACATAAGGTTAATTTTCATATTTATTCTTAAAAAATAATTAGAAAACGTTTTCTATGGCATAGGTGATGAGCCAGAATTGAACTTCACTATGAATGCTGGCGATTATGGCTATGAATGAGTGTCTGTATATTGGATGGACGATGTTTCTTAAATTGCAGGCAAAAAAATGGCCAATCGCAATACTCGCAATTGGCCTATATATATCGTGAACAAGAAAGGTTCACTAACAACGTCAGTTGGCTAGGTGACCCTCGGCTTAAGAAGGGTCAATATGTAGATTGCAGTTAGTGTGCCAACTTTTAAAGCAACGTAAAATGGGTGTTTGATAGCAATTTGGTGCGTATTTGAACGGTCTATTTGCATTTTGTAAGTTGGTAGTTGCGTTTTGCAATTGCATTTTGCGATTTGTGTTGCTTGTCATTAAGGAATAAACGATAAAAGTGAATACTGAATACTGAATACTGAATACTGCTTAGTTTCTTGATTTTTGCTGCACTGTCTGCAACTAACGGTAAAATAGATAAAACTAGTATTAGATCGAGTAGAAGAAGTATAACTGGGACTTCATTCTAATGATGATCCCGCGTATTACGTCTAGGAACGCCATAAAGCTGATCGGCTTCTCACCGCTTACCCAAGCTAACCCTACAGAGCCGACTGGAATATCGTAACCTTCCGCCTCGTCAATTTTTAAGCGGACAAAGTGGTGCTTGTTCTGAAGGTTTCGACCTGTGGTGACACGAACTTGTTCATCAATACCCAACAGGCTAGCTTGTGCTTCACCCGTCGCTTCAACAATGCCTTCTACGGTTGCGGAGAATATCTTGCCTGGGTATACCGCCGTTGCAAACTCAGCAGGCTGACCCACTTTTACGTTACGAATAGCTTGGTGATTCACTCGCATTAACACGTATTTTTCTTCAGTGTACATTTGGATACGAGGCATCATTGATACTCGTTGTCCTTCACGAAGAATGAAGTTAGTTACAAAGCCGTCAGTTGGCGCCGTTACTTTGGTACTGTTCAAATCCCATTGAGCTTGAGCCAATGTTGCTTTTGCCGAATCTACCTCAGTTTGTTTCTTACTGACGTTGGTTTCTGCTTTGTGGATGTTTAACTTCGCGTTCTCAGCATCAACTTCTTTCTTACTCAGTTGAGATGCCAATGTGGTGACGTTATACGTTGCCAAGTCTACCTTTGCCGTTTGTTGGTCGATGTCAGTCTCAGTAATCGTATGTTCTACAACTTTGTTTTGCTTTTGATAACGGTCAAGTGTTTTAGATTGCAAAACAAGATCTGTTTTTGCTGATTCTATCTGAGCGACAGAGGCTTTGATATCTTCAAGCGCTGATTGATAGCTTACTTTAGCGATGCTCACTTCTTGGTGAGCGGTATCCAAAGCAACGTTCGCCGATTCAAGTTGCACGTTAGCCTTATCTCTTGCAATAACATATTTGGTGTCATCAATTTCGTAAATGAGCTGACCTTCAATCACGTCTTGGTTCGGTCTAATGTGAACCTTGGTTGTTTTGCCTGACACATTGGTTGAATCTGGACGTAGCTGAATGTGTGGTGATTGAACGACTGAACCTCCAGAGAGATCCATCGGCGTGTAGTTAATGAGTCCAACCCAAACAAACAATAACCATGATGTACCACCTAGATAAGAAAATGCTTTGGTGCCCTTATTCCATGGCATACCAATAAGCCTAAGTAGATAGATGAACAGTGCCCACAGAGCTAAGCCTTCTAACATGTTTGGCTCTCCCCATCTTGATCATTCTTAACTTGTTGTTCTGTTGGTTCTGCAGGTGCTTTCCATGTGTCTCTCAGGTTTATGATGGCTTTTTCCATATCAACAAACGCTAAAATGACGGCAAGTACCCATACCCAGTGCCATATGAAGCCAATCCAAGTTAAAGCGGTGATTAAACCGAGCTGGTGATGCTCTTTACTGTGGGCTTTATTGATTGGTAATTCATGAACACGCCAAAAGCCGTAACATGCAGCTGCGATTGTTGCGACCAACACAACGCCAGCTACGACGTGTAATGCGGTGTCTGCGCCTGTTCCAACAAATGGGACACTTAGTAAACTCATTGATCAACCCTAAGTAAAATTTGAACGCCGAGTGTGATGGAAGTTGGATTTACAGGTTGTAAATTTACTAATTACTTCGATAATGGCAATTATATGATTTGATCTATGATCTCCTTTCTAAGGGTTAGCGACTAATGAACAATTGTAACTTCTTAAGAGCGTTAGGGATTTTGGGTATTTATCAACACGCTGTCACAAACTCTGTGGTTAATACGGAGCGTTTAGGTATTCCGAAGTCTGTATTTACTAACTCAATGAATCTTATTCCGGTCAATGAAGTCGATAAATGGTATGGGTTTCTTGAACAGCAAACTAATGATCCAGATATTATTCTGAAACTGTCTGACCGAGTGGATATTGAAAAATTAGGCCCGTTAACCAACTGGTTTTTTTCTGGACATGATCTTGCTTCTACGATCCGCCGAGTGAACATCGGCCTGCACTGTTTACAGTCTGGTGCGTTCTTATACGGTGCACAGGTAGGGACAATGATTAAATGGTGCTACGACAATCCTGCTTACTCAGAAACGGGTAAAGTGCATGACTCAATAAGAGTCGCGGTTTTCATTATGAAGATTTTACGTCGATATTTGGGTGATGACTTTAAACCCGTTGCGGTTTCAATAGCAGGTCGTCGAGAGAATGTTGACCTCTACCATGAATATTTCGGCTGTACGATTCAATGGGGACAGCCCCGCACAGAGGTTTGGATCCCGAGTGAATCGAGGTTATCCATCAATCAATCACTATCGAACAGTAAAGCAAATCTGGCGATGAACTTTCATGACTTGGATAACTATCTAAACATGCCAGATGCTGGTGATGAACATAAGGTCACCTATGAGATGATCAACTACAGTCGCCACTTTGGTTTACCAACCCTTCACAAGGTTTCCAGTTTATTAGGGCTCTCTGAGCAGCAGTTTCAACGCCGTTTGCATAAATCGGGCATCAATTTTTCTACCATTATGGGGTATGCATTAAGTAACGTGGCCGTGGAGTTGTTGATGTATTCAGTGCCAGTGGAAGAGGTCTCAAAGAGGTTAGGTTATACCAACGTCGCGAGCTTTAATCGGATGTTTAAGAAACATCGAGGTTTGACGCCTAAGCAGTATATTGAGCGTTTTGAGAGTCAATACTGATCGTCATTAGTCTTCATCTAGCTTTTTAAAATGAGTGGATAGGTAAACGGTTATCCAAGTACTAAGGACAAAAGGCGCGGTGAGTGGTAGCAGTGACAGTTCATGAAAACCAAGTGTGATTAGACAGCTCAACAGCATGCCTAATAGGATCAACGGCCAAGGAATTCGCGGATAGAACACAAGTGCTAGAGTGGTAAGAGTGGCGTTGTACCCGTAAAGACCTTGCTCAATTAGCGCGCCAGAAGCGCCAATCATGTGGCTAAAAACAGTGCTGATTAACACTGCGAGTACTACCCATAGCGCATGCTTGATATTGTTGAGTGCGATGGCAACCAAGATGACTAGACCCGATAGTGCATTATCGATAAAGCTGACTTGGCTGATCCCTTTCAATAACGGGAGCACCGCTGTTGGTAAGCTGAACCACGAGTCTACCTCAAGACTGATGATGGGTATCAATGCGGAGTTGGATGGAGAAAATGCCGATAGATCCAAGGCTGATTGGATAGCATAAATCAGCCAACTGGTGAGGATAAAGGCACTAGTGTAACCGCGATATTTCTTAAAACTGAATACGATGCGGGCAATAGGTACTGTGAGTAATGCGCCTAACATTGTCACTACAACCAAAAATGGGGTGACACCAAAAAAGTTACCGATAAATAAACCAACTAAAGCGCCATTTAGCGCATACATGCCATTCTCAATATCATGAGACGGTTTATTGGTCAGTAAGGAAAATCCGTAGCTGCAACTCGCACCGAATAAGGTAAGCAAAGCCAGCGCAAGTGACTCAATAGAAATGGCAAACAATAGCAGAATCGACGTCATAACAGACGGAGTGAAATAGACTTGCCCAATGCCATTGAGCAAGCCTTGAAATGGTGGAATATCCTTATTCGTTCTCATCGTCTGACTACATTATTATTCTATGTTGAATCTTTGTAGCTCAGATTGTATGCAATTTTATTAAGTTGACCATCTTTGTGTATTAATTCTGATACCAACGCTCACCATAGGCTTGTTGGTAATCAGGTGTTTCAATGATGCCTTCTTGCTCTGGAACGGTTTCTAATGGCCCAACGACCGTTCGATAAGGTAATACGCCAGCCCATACTGGGATATCCATATCGGTTTTATCATCATTCACACCATGTTTACCAATCTTCACGGAGGCTTCCGTTAAAGGTATCGCCAAAAGCTCGGTTGCGGTGAGCTCTTTCTCATTACTGAGCCTCACTTCGTCGGTTCTACCCGGCGCGATTTGCTCAATAAAGATGTTCAACAAGCGATCCTTTTCTTGGTTGTCATCAATAACTGAAAAAGAACCCAATACCACTGCAGAACGATAATGCGCACTGTGGTGAAATGCCGAACGAGCTAACACCCAACCATCGAACAAAGTGAACGTTAAACAGGTTGGCTCTCCTTTTTTTAAGCCTTTCAACAAGCGGCTGTTTTTAGCGCCATGAATGTAGACCTTGTCATCCACTCGCCACGCGAGCATTGGAATAACCATTGGTCCATGTTCGCCTTGCAATGCAATGTGTGCGATTAAGCTCTCATCTATGATTTGATGAAGTTTCTCTTGTTCAAATACGGCTTTGTGAGCCCCTTTTTTAATCGTGGTTCTTTTCGTGTTAGATAACATAATCGCTCCTTAATCATTGCCTTTTGATTAATGTAGCGATTAACTGGTCTATTAAATAGAGCCACTTTTAAACACTATTTGGATCCAGTTATGCAGCCTATTGATGTCGGTGACCTACAGTTAGACGAGCAACATGACACACGTCAAACCGCCTTGTTTCATGCGATCAGAGAAAAGATTGTTCAAGATTTATGGAGTAAGGGCAGTAAGTTACCTTCTACACGTAAGCTAGCCGTCGAGTTATCGGTGAGTCGAAATACAGTGATTTATGCGTACGAGCAACTGGTCACCGAAGGCTATATCGAGAGCAAGCAAGGTTCAGGCTTTTATGTCTCAGTTGAACAACCAGAACACTTCTTAAGCTTGTCTCAGTCAAACAGTGCTCAGGGTACACAGGTTAAGCACGTAATAAGTAAGTCGAGTGCAAACATAGCGAAACCTAACGACATTAACCGCAGCTTTGCGCCCGGAGTCCCTGACTTAGATGTGTTCCCTTTTGCGAAATGGCAGAGGCTGCTGCAACGTCACTCTACACGTCAGAACATTGCGGGTAATCAAGAGGTTCAGGGAAGCTTGGCCTTGAGGGAAGCGTTGAGTGGGTATCTCGCAAGCAGTCGTTCAGTTCATTGCAGTACGGATAGAATCATCATCACCGCAGGTGCTCAGCAAGCCATCTCAATTGGTTTGATGGCAACGTTAGCGATGGGCGACAAAATCCTCGTGGAAGAACCCGGTTATCGACAAGTGCATAAAATTATCGATCTGTTGAGACTAGAGCTGGATGGTGTGAGTGTGCGTGAAAAGGTGGGGCTAGATATTGAAAAAGTGTTGTCCAGTAATGCTAAGGCTCTGTATGTCACGCCGAGTAACCAATACCCAATGGGCACGACTTTAAATACTGAGCAACGCCTTAAACTGATCGATTGGGCCAATCAACATCAGTCATGGATCATTGAAGATGACTACGACAGTGAGTTCCAGTTTGCTCATCGCCCTTATACCAGCATGCAAGGTTTGGCGGGTAAGTTGGGATTCGATGATCGCATCATCTATGTCGGATCCCTGAGTAAGGTGATGTTCAATGGCTTGCGACTAGGTTATTTGGTTGTGCCAGAAAATTTGTTGACGAAGTGTCTTGAGATTAAAGATGCGCTCACTGGAGACACGGCGTCACATACACAAGAAGCGCTGGCGGACTTTGTACGTGAAGGCGATTTATTGCGTCATATCAGAAAGATGCGTCGTTCATACAAACTCAAGCATGAAGCGATGATAGAAGTGATTAAAAGTGAGTTTCATGGCGATCTTGAAGTGATCAGTCAGGCTGCAGGGCTACATGTGACCGTAAAGTGGTATCAAGGGATATCTGAACATGAGTGGAGCTGTAGAGCAGAGCTTGAAAATATCATCATTCGTCCTTTTGACTTTTATGAATATGGACCAAGTGATGCTCGTGATTGGAGCGGTGCAGTGCTGGGGTTTGGAAATATCCGACTGGCTGACATAAAGCCGAAGATCAAACAGATCGCTCGGCTTTTTTATCAGTAATATTGGTAGGGCTTGTTTACAATTTTCTGATTCATCACTAATCGAGTTACAACTTGTCGATAGAGACGGTGGGTTTACCTTTACCTAGCCACTTCCGCCAAGGGAGTGACAATGTCACAAAAACAGTCACAGCATAGAGCATCGACCAACTTAGACAGATAAACACCAAGGTACAGATCACCAGTGAGAGCATGGCAATGTATCTAGATGCGCCAGTCAATAATCGGCAAGCCGCTAACATCGCAAGCAGATAAACCAGTACGAAAATACCGTTGGCGAGTTTAAGAAAGAATTCGAGATCCAAATTAGACAGCTCGCCGATTACACACGAGATAAGCGCAATAAAGCCAATTGCTAAGGTTGGATAAAGTGGTACGCCACGGCTGTTGAGCTGCGCCATTTTACTGGTCGGAGTGTGTTGGCGAGCTTGAGCCCAAATCATGCGAGACAAGCTTTGGGTGTAAAGGTTTAGGCTAGCAAAACAAGCAAAGAAGCCAAGTACACTGATAACGGCTTTAAAGCCATTGCCAAACAATTGCTCTGTCACCCATGGGATAGAGGCAGCATCAAATTCTGGTGAACCATAAGCGCCTAGCTTGATAATAACCACTGAACAAGCCCAGTACACTAAGCCTGCGACGAAACACCCGGCAATGATGGCGATTGGGAAGTCACGTTGTGGATTCTTAAATTCCTCTCCCATGTGAGCAAAGGCTTCGATTCCTACAAAGCACCAAAACATAACCGCCAGAGCAGCACCAATAGACCACATTGAATCGGATGTCATAGTCGGAAGCGCGATGTCAGCTGCAGTGATGTCGGCTTTCCAGACAAAAGCGCTGACTAAAGCAAAAATCGATAAGGCAATTACGGTTTGCAGGCGGCCTGAAGATTTACTGCCCATCAAATTGACGGCAATAAGCAAAGCGACGGTAAAGGATTGAGCACCTAATGGTGTGTCGAGTGGTGCTGGTAACAGTTGTTGAGCAAAGCCACCTGCCAATGCAATCGCCGCTGGAATACCGACAGGAATAACACTCACAAACAACCAAGCTACACTGGTTTCTAATCGCTCGCTGAATGCTTGGCGTACAAAATAGGCCGTGCCTCCTGCATTGGGGTAGCGTTTCCCTAATGCTGCGAAGGTTAGTGCAATCGGGCAAATAGCGATAAACAGGATTAACCATGCTAGTAGCGATAACTGCCCTGCAATGCCTGCCGCGATAGCTGGGATCATAAACAATCCTGTGCCAAGCAAGGTCGTAGAGAGTTGTCCAATTCCTGAAATAAGCGTGATTTCTTGTTTGAGTTGCGTCATTCGCTGTCCTTGCTATTGGCTTTGATATCGGTTTTATGGTGCAGTCTTGTGAGGCCGAGATTGAAAGCATACATTGTCGACATCAATAATACAGCTAGCGAAACGTCTTAAGACACCGTCAATTTAACGGTATTAATTTGATTAAGCGTGAAAGTGTCGGCTGTCATAATGGCTGTTATAAGTAAGAAAGTTGTGTCAAATTAGGCGTTATAAATAGAACAATAAATGGAAAGAATCAGAAGCATGGATAAATTTGATCGCCAAATTTTAGATATTCTAAAAACTAACGCTCGATGTTCAGTGAGCGATATCGCCAGAGATGTCAGCCTGTCTCGCTCAGCAGTGAACGCCAGAATCAAGAAACTGGAAAACGATAAGATCATCACAGGATATTGTGCACAGGTGACCGAGCCTGATTTACCGAAGAACGTTGGCGCTTATATCTCTTTGAAGTTTGACATGTCGAGCAGTAACCATAATTGTGAGTCTTACGCTAAAAATATCTACGCCATTAACGGTGTGCAGTGGTGTCACTCTATTAGCGGTGAGACCGACATGATGCTTTATGTTGAAGTTGAAAGCATGGATCGTTTGAACCAAATCCGCGACCAGCTGCAAGGCTATCCTGAACTTCGACATCTTATGACTCATACTGTCTTAACGGAATTCTTCAATAAGCAAACTTCGTCTTTTAATATGTCTTGAGTGAGTGCCGCTTACCTTCACCGTGTCGTCATCTGTCAGTACTTACTCAACTTATTCTAGTCACTCTATTCTTATTCACTCTAAGGTTGCTGATGTTAGGTAATATCAATTTAAATTTACTGCGGTCGCTGCATGTGCTTCTTGAAGAGTGCCATGTCAGTCGAACAGCTCAGCGTCTGCACATCACGCAGTCGGCGGTTAGCCGTCAACTTGCTCAGCTTAGAGATCTATGTGGTGATCCTCTTCTGGTTCGTGATGGGAACAAACTGGTTCCAACCAACCGTGCTTTGTTGCTTAAAGGCAAGCTCGATGACTTGTTGGGCGAGTTTGACCACTTATTAGATGATAAGCCATTTGATCCACAAGATTGGCAAGGTGAATTGGTGTTGGCTTCGAGTGATTATGTTGCTCAGTATATCTTGCCCATTATTGTGTCCGAGGTGTCGAAGGACGCGCCCCATATCAACTTGGCTTATCGTTTGTGGCAGCCTAACTTCCTTGAAACGCTCAATGAATCAGGTATTCACTTGGCGTCGAGTATGTTCCCCAAAAAGCCGGATCATGTCTCAAGTATCAAGCTCGGAGAGGATAAGTCCGTGTGTTTGATGAGAGCCTCTCATCCGTTGGCTAAGCAATCAGCCATAAGCTCGGAAGACATCGTGAGTTACTCACATATCAAAGTCACGGGTGGGGGAGACAAAGACAGCTATTCGGATATTGCGTTAAAGAAACAGGGACATAAACGCAGAATCGCGTTGCAGGTGCCGTTCTTTTCATCGGCGGGAAACGTGTTAATGCAAGACGACTACTTGATGATTGTGCCGGAGCATATTGCTTATAACTTGGGTCGACATCTCGATGTCGCTTACTTTTCGCTGCCGTTTGAGACAGAAATGCATACCTATTGGCTGATGTGGCATCCTAAGTATGATAACGACTCTGCCCATAAATGGGCTCGAGAGAAAGCGTTTAAAGCCATCCAAAAGTCGAGTTACAATATAAGTATGATTTCAAATTATACCAGTGATGATAATCTTTGATTTCAAATAATACCTACTGCGGCTTATTGTAAGCGCTAAGTATTGAGTATTAATTGTAGAGTGTTCAGCTGGAACGCTTTGTTTTACTAGGAATGGAATGATGACAGTAACAATTTGGTTTTCTTTATTAGCTATCTGCTTGTTGGGTGCAATGTCTCCGGGCCCAAGCTTGGCGATGATCGCTAAGCACAGTTTGGCTGGTGGCCGTATGAACGGACTTATCGCAGCTTGGTCACACGCTGCGGGCATAGGTATTTACGCGTTCGCAACCATTGTCGGTTTAGCGGTGTTACTTGAGCAATCACCAATGTTATTTAAAGGCATCAGCTTGGCGGGGGCAGCTTAT
>NZ_JBFRLX010000127.1:0-3297 GCF_041470165.1 Vibrio sp. 10N.286.46.A8 | reverse complement strand
GTATTTTAGGACGAGACATATAAAAACGGAGCATAAAAAAGGAACATAAAAAAACCGCTGACAGGCAGCGGTTCTTCGGAATCAAAATATATCGTTTACTTTGTGTCGGCTTTTTCTTCGGCCTCAGCCAACTTAACTTTTGCTAAGTGCTCGGCTTTAAGAGTAGTAAATATACGGCTTAGCTCTAAGAAAGAGTAACGATGCTCTACATATTCATACACATTGAAAGACACTGACAACTTGTACAGAGAGATCGCATTCGCGTAGTCCCCATTCATATGGTAGCGCTTAGCAAGGTAGAAATATGTCTCAGTTAGACGCTGCGCAAGTAGCGTGTTGTCACGAGTACCGGTCAATATCGCCTTAAAAGCCTGCTCTTCAGTAATGTCATCAAGCATAATCGCGACTAATACCCAACCCCACTGCTCATCGCGGCTCTCGTAACGTTTTTGCAAATCAAGCTTGGCTTGCTCTGGCGTGAGTTCGTGCTGAATGATATATAACCAAAGCGCACGGAATGGATCACTTGGGTCATCGGTATAATGCTTCATCATCTCTTCATTGGCTAAATCATAACGTTCGCCGTAGTAGAGTGCGATAGAGCGATTTCTTTCAGCGTAAGAGTTTGCAGGATCAAGCTCTAACGTAGAATCAAAAGATTCATAAGCGGCATCAAACTCCCCTACTTGCGTAAAGTAAACACCCAAAAGGTTGAAGATATCAGGTTGAGCGGGGTTCAATGAAAGAGACTGATTGAAATCAAGGCGTGCTAAATCACGCAGGCCAACACTATCGTAGTAGTTACCACGTTCAAACAGCATCTTAGATCGAACTTCATCATTCAAGTCCGGGCGCTGTAATAATTGACTAAGACGTGCAATTTGAACCTCTTGCTGAACGCTTGGTTGCAGCGGCACAGCCATTGGTGGATAAACCCAACGTGAGGTGTTATCTGATGTTGTCGCACAACCTGTCAGTACAAGCAGTAAACACATACTCGCGGTTTGAAACCATTTCACAAATAATTACTCCTGTTATGACCGCAATAAAAAAGGGGAGCGATATGCTCCCCTTTATAACATGCTTTTTTACCAATGGGTTAGAAATCACTAAAAAGCGATAGTCCCATTAATAGGCTAAGAATTACTCAGCAGCAGGTGCTTCGCCTTCAGCTGGCGTTTCAACTGCTTCTTTCATGCTTAGACGTACACGGCCTTGACGGTCAATTTCAAGAACCTTAACTGGTACTTCTTGACCTTCAGTTAGGTAGTCAGACACTTTCTCAACGCGCTTATCAGCGATTTGAGAGATGTGTACTAGACCATCTTTACCTGGAAGGATAGTAACGAATGCACCGAAGTCAGCTAGACGAGCAACTTTACCTTGGTAAATGCGGCCAACTTCAACTTCAGCAGTGATCTCTTCGATACGACGGATAGCTTCTTTAGCAGCTGCGCCTTCAGTAGCAGCAATCTTGATTGTGCCATCGTCTTCGATTTCGATTGTAGTACCCGTTTCTTCACAAAGAGCACGGATAACTGCGCCGCCTTTACCGATAACATCTTTGATCTTATCAGAGCTGATTTTCATTGTGTGGATACGTGGAGCGAATTCAGAGATATCTTCACGAGCACCAGAGATAGCTTCATCCATTACAGAAAGGATGTGCTTACGTGCACCTTGCGCTTGGTTAAGTGCAATTTGCATGATCTCTTTAGTGATACCTTCGATCTTGATGTCCATTTGAAGTGCAGTGATACCAGCGTTAGTACCTGCTACTTTAAAGTCCATGTCACCTAGGTGATCTTCGTCGCCAAGGATGTCAGAAAGAACAACGAAATCGTCGCCTTCTTTAACAAGACCCATTGCGATACCCGCAACAGAAGCTTTGATTGGAACACCAGCATCCATAAGTGCTAGAGATGTACCACATACAGAAGCCATTGAAGAAGAACCGTTAGATTCAGTGATTTCCGATACAACACGAACTGTGTATGGGAATTCGTCAACAGAAGGCATTACTGCTTGGATACCACGTTTAGCAAGCTTACCGTGACCAATTTCACGACGCTTAGGAGAACCAACGAAACCAGTCTCACCTACACAGTATGGAGGGAAGTTGTAGTGTAGAAGGAAGTTGTCTTTCTTCTCACCCATTAGGCTGTCGATGATTTGTGCATCACGTTGTGTACCAAGCGTTGCAGTAACAAGTGCTTGAGTTTCACCACGAGTGAATAGAGAAGAACCGTGTGTACGTGGAAGAACACCAGTACGTACGTCTAACGCACGAACCATGTCTTTTTCACGGCCATCGATACGTGGGTTGCCAGCAATGATGCGGCTACGTACTACGTTTTTCTCTAGAGAACCAAGCATGCCGCGGATTTCGCGCTCATCTAGGTTTTCGTCTTGTGCAATTAGAGCTTCAACAGTGTCGTTCTTGATTGCGCCAACTTGCTCGTAACGAGCCATTTTCTCAGTGATCTGGTACGCGTCAGATAGACGAGTTTCAGCTTGCTCAGCAACTTTAGCTTTAAGCTCAGTGTTAACTGCTGGCGCTTCCCAGTTCCAAGATGGAGTTGCAACTTCAGCTGCAAATTCGTTGATCGCTTTGATTACAACTTGTTGTTGGTCGTGACCGTAAACAACAGCTGAAAGCATTTCTTCTTCAGATAGGTTATCTGCTTCAGATTCAACCATAAGTACTGCGCCTTCTGTACCAGACACAACTAGGTCTAGTTTAGAGTTTTCAAGCTCAGTATTTGATGGGTTAAGAACAAGTTCGCCGTCGATGTGACCAACACGTGCAGCACCGATAGGACCATTGAATGGAGCACCAGAGATAGCAAGCGCAGCAGACGTTGCGATCATAGTGATCATGTCTGGGTTTACGTCAGGGTTGATAGAAACAACCGTAGCGATAACTTGAACTTCGTTTTTAAACGCACTTGGGAAAAGTGGACGAATTGGACGGTCAATCAGACGAGCTGTTAGCGTTTCGCCTTCAGAAGGACGACCTTCACGCTTGAAGAAACCACCAGGGATTTTACCCGCAGCGTATGTACGCTCTTGGTAGTTAACTGTTAGAGGGAAGAAATCTTGGCCTGCAACAGCTTCTTTCTTAGCAACAACAGAAACGAATACTGATGTATCGTCCATAGTCGCCATTACAGCAGCAGTAGCTTGACGTGCCATTACGCCCGTTTCTAGAGTTACGGTGTGGTTACCGTACTGGAACGATTTTACAACTGGTTTTTCAAACATTGTATATCCTTAGCTCTAAAGTCATGACTTTAG
>NZ_JBFRLX010000126.1:6157-38812 GCF_041470165.1 Vibrio sp. 10N.286.46.A8 | reverse complement strand
GAGTTCCATCACCCTTCGATCTTATTGGAGTGGGGCAAAGTCAACGTCACTTGGTGGAGCCACTCACTCAAAGGCCTACACAAAAATGACTTCATCTGCGCCTCACGTTGCGATGTGTTCGCGGTGAGTGAATAGACTTTTGGGTTTCGAGGAGCTGTCTTTCTTATCTCTGTGATGCGATTATCTGATTATTCAGCTCATAATGTGAGTTGAATAATTACCTTAAACAGCTCATAGTATGAGTTGAATAAGTGATACTTTCGCATCATGGGGCGTAATATGTGGATTTGGCAGCAAGATAATTGGCCAAACTTTGTTTGGGATAATCAGAAAATAGGCGTGAGGTTAAGAGAAGTACGGCTTAATCAGGGCATTCTATTGGGCAAGATTGCCTCACAGTCTGCGGATCAATCCCAAACCATGCTCGACACCTTATTAGCGAACATAGTCCATTCCAGTGCGATTGAGGGAGAAAAGCTTAATGCTTTCTCGGTCCGATCTTCTTTAGCCAATAAACTCGGTGTCAGTGAAGATCGACCTTTTCCTACGACAGAACAAACCGATGGCCTAGCTGAAATTATGTTGGATGCGGTGCAGAACCTAACAGAGCCATTAGCGCTTGATAGGATCTTACATTGGCACCGTAGACTGTTTCCTCAAGGCTACACCATGTTTAACCCTGTAGTCGGAGGTCAGCTAAGAGGTGACACTCCGATGCAAGTGGTATCAGGAAGAATTGACCGTCCAACCGTGCACTTTGAAGCACCTAGCCGAGACATTCTTGATGCTGAGTTAGATGCGTTTATCACATGGTTCAATGATTCACTTACCGACGCTACACTCGATCCCTTACTTAGAGCTGCGATAACTCACCTTTGGTTTATCACCTTACACCCGTTAGATGATGGTAATGGTCGTATTACTCGATTGTTGACTGACTTGGCGTTAGCACAGGCCGAGCAGCAGTCGGTACGTTTCTATGCGATGTCGGTGGGGATTCTCGCTAACCGCAAGCATTACTACGAGATATTGGAGCGAACCCAGAAAGGGGGACTCGATATTAGCGAATGGTTGATGTGGTTCTTAGATACGTTAGACGAGACGTTTACAGGCGTTTTCGCTGAGGTTGATCAAACCGTTTATAAGACTAACTATTGGCGAAGTATCGACCAAACTAAGCTTACAACAGAGCAAGTAAAAGTGCTGAATAGGATGCTCGATGGTGATTTTTATGAAGGTATC
Organism: Vibrio sp. 10N.286.46.A8; assembly: GCF_041470165.1. Lineage (NCBI taxonomy): Bacteria > Pseudomonadati > Pseudomonadota > Gammaproteobacteria > Vibrionales > Vibrionaceae > Vibrio > Vibrio sp. 10N.286.46.A8. The sequence goes on along the minus strand of NZ_JBFRLX010000126.1, from coordinate 37,570 downwards.
AATGCCAGCCAATATCAGAAAGTAGCAAAGGTGAGCAGTGCCACAGCAACACGTCATTTGAACGCTTTGATTGCGCATGGCTGCTTAGTCAAATCTGGTTCTGGTGGCAGAAGCACGCGCTATCTGTTGCCGGAGTAGGGTTTATGCCTTTGATGTATCTCAGGGTAAGTTTGACCTAGCTATTAGCGACCACATACCCCTGCTCTGCTTTCAATTTAGCGTATTAAAAACTCATAAATCTCAAAAGAATAATGTTATGCAACTGCAGTTCTATATTGGTATTATGATACTTTGATAAGCGTGATGAATCGAGTTAAATGATGCAGTTAGATGAGTATATTAAAGAGACGTTAGTACAGATAGTAAAAGGCGTGAATGATGCTGCTCAAGAGGTTTCTTCGTTAGGTGGTACTGTTAATCCTCATGCAACGTTTATTGATGTTGGTTTTGATGTACACCCTGAAAAGCCACCAAAGCAAACTATTAAATTTGATATAGCAATCCAAGTAAAAGAAAGTACTGATGTTGATACTAGCGCAAAAGCCAAATTATCAGTTTTCTCTATCGGAGGCGGTATTAAAAACTTAGATGAATCAAACATTGCTCATAGAGTCACTTTTGAAGTTCCTTTAGACCTCCCCTGCCAAGCTTTTACTAATATAGAGTAAGTGTGTTAGTTATGCTGCTGCTTTTCTCGAAATACAGCAGCATTGGCCATACAAAGATAACATTTACCCCCCTACTTTTTATCTTGTAACGGCTCTTTAGCCAAATGCACTTTCCCAAACTAGCTTGACCTGCATCAGCGACTTGCTGCTTTCTCGTCCTACAACCCCCACTATTGCTCATAGTATTGGTTTTATGAGGCTGCTCTATGATATATTTCTCGGCCAAGCGTATTACAGACGAAGGCTAATAATGTCTATCAACCTTTCACTCCTTCCACCCAGTGAGAAAAATAAAATCGAACTGGATAAGCAAGCATCGTTTCTTGTATGGAAACTGAAGCAAGCGAAATGTGGCCCTGAAGCCATTGTTGAAGAAGCAATGAAGCTAGGTGATCCAGAAGAAAAGACTTGGTTTGAGCAGTCTGTAGAAAAATACAAACGGGTAATGGGTGTCGCATAAACGCAGATAAACCTTACCCAGCAAAGCTGTTGAATTGAAATGACGCAGTAATTTGCTAGAATTTGCACCGTTAATTGAATCAGAGAGAAGATCCCGATGGGAAGAAGTTTTGAAGTGCGCAAGGCCTCAATGGCGAAAACTGCAGGCGCAAAAATTAAAGTTTATTCTAAATACGGTAAAGAGATTTACGTACTGGCTAAGAACGGCAGCTCTGACCCAGACATGAACCTACCTCTTAAGCACCTGATTGCTAAAGCGAAGAAAGACCAAGTACCCGCTCACGTTATCGACAAAGCGATCGATAAAGCGAACGGCGGCGGCGGTGAAGACTTCCAACCAGCTCGTTACGAAGGTTTTGGCCCAGGTGGCACAAGCGTAATCGTTGACTGTTTAACAGACAACGGTAACCGTACTTTCCAAGATGTTCGCCAATGTTTCGTTAAAACTGGCGCGAAAATCGGTGTTGAAGGTACTGTTTCTCACATGTTCGCTCACCAAGCTGTATTCCAGTTTGCAGGCGAAGATGACGAGATCATCCTAGAAACGCTAATGATGGAAGACGTAGACGTGACTGACGTTGAGCTAGAAGACGGTGTTATCACTGTATTCGCTCCAACGACTGAGTTCTTCAAAACGAAGACAGCACTAAACGCTGCGTTCCCAGACCTAACGCTAGACGTTGAGGAAATCACTTTCGTTCCTCAAACAACTACGCCAGTAGCTGAAGAAGATTCTGAGAAATTCCAGAAGTTCTTAGACATGCTTGACGACTGTGATGACGTTCAGCAGGTTTACCACAACGCTGAGCTGTAATATCAATCTATAATTGATAGCTTTGCTCTTGTGAGTAGAATGTAGAATACAAAAAACCGAGCCTAGTGCTCGGTTTTTTTATGGGCGTAATTCAGACGTTTATCCGTGAGCATGACTCTTTGATCGCAGCCCCTTGATGGCAGCTTCTAGATCATAGCTCCTAGAGCATAAGCCCTTGATCATCGTTCCGTGATCTCAGGCACGCAAAGCGTTCTCGGGCGACAAATCCATGCTGAGAGTTTTCTGATCAAAGGAAGCACGGTGAGGTTGAGCGTGATAGCACACGGCCAAGCAATGAAAAAGCTTTGTAGCCAGATTGGCGGCCACTCGGTGCTGAATCCCATTTTGTAGCCAGAAATTAACCCAGACATGATGGTCGCCATGGTCAGGGAGGATAAAATCGCGGTTACCCAAAATTGTTTGTTGTTCATACTGTGTTCTCCCGTGATTTTCTGTTGTTGATGAGATAAGGTTACATCTATCCATTAATGAGAAAAATAGGCACATATAGAAGTATGAATTCCATATTTGGAAACATTGATGATCTGTTCTTATTCTGTGCAGTGGTTGAAGAGGGCTCTTTGCTATCGGCTTCTAAACGGCTGCAACTCCCAGTGTCGACTATGTCGCGTCGGTTAACCGCATTGGAAGATCGCCTCAATATCCGACTTTTAGAAAAGAAAGGTCGTGAGCTGGTGGCCACCAAAGACGGCGAGGCGGCCTTTTCTGCACTGAGCAGCGGCATGGAGTCGATTCATCAGGGCTTTAATAGCTTGCTAGAAGAGCGTGATGCTATCCAAGGCAAGATTAAGCTCGCAGTGCCTCATAACTTCTATAGTGGCTTTCTAGGGTCGACAGTAGAGCAATTCCTCACTCAATATCCGAACGTTCAGCTCGACCTAACCCTGAGCCAGCAACAGCTTATTCCGCAGACCGATCGTGACTTACTGATCACGTTTAAAATCTCGGACATGGAAGGCATGATTGCTCGACCGCTGTTTAAAGCCAAACACGGTTTTTTCGCGAGCCAAGAATATTTGGATTCGCGTGAAACAATAGAAAATCCGGACGATCTGGAGCATCAAGATTGGATTAACGTCGATGATGTGTTTGATATGCCGCTCTACAAATCCGATCGCTTAGAGCAGATGATCACGATTAAACCCAAGTTCATCGTCAACGATATTCATGCGGTGGCGGCCGCGGCGCAAAAAGGCTTGGGGCTTGCTTCATTGCCTTTTCGTCATGTATCCCCTGAGATGAATTTAATTCAAGTGCTCCCTGAGTATCATCGGGGTGATCGCCAAGCGTATTTAGTGTACAAAGAAAGAAAATATCAGCCAAAGGCTTTGACCCTGCTTATTGATGCATTGATTGAGAGTGTTCGATCTTTTCATAGCGATGACTTGGTCAAATAAAAGGAGAAAGAAATGAAAGTAAGTTTTATCGGGCTAGGCGTTATGGGCTTTCCAATGGCAGGCCACCTAGTCAAAGCCGGTTTTGAAGTAACGGTATTTAACCGCACTCACAGCAAAGCGCTAGACTGGGCTGATAAACACCAAGGTAAAGCCGCAGAATCTGTGGCTGAGTGTGTCGCAGAAGCTGACGTGGTATTGGTTTGTGTGGGCAACGATGACGACGTTCGCAGCATGACAACCAGCGAAATAGGCGCATTGGCAGCGATGAAGCCAAACGCAATTCTTGTCGATCACACCACAACGTCGGCAGTTCTGTCTGAAGAGCTTGAAGTGGCTGCGAAGCAAGCAGGTATTCGCTTTATGGATGCACCAGTGTCTGGTGGCCAAGCGGGCGCAGAAAATGGTGTGTTAACTATTATGTGTGGCGGCGAACAAGCGCTATTCAATGACCTTCAGCCTGTGTTTGAAGCTTACGGTAAGTCGTCAGTTCTGATGGGTAAAGTCGGCCAAGGCCAACGCGCAAAGATGGTCAATCAGATCTGCATTGCAGGTGTATTGAATGGTCTTTCTGAAGGTTTGGTACTTGCAGAGAAATCAGGTCTTGATATCCCAACTCTGGTTGATTGCCTTAAAAATGGCGCTGCCGGTTCATGGCAGATGGAAAACCGCGCGACCACAATGGCGCAAGATAAATTCGATTTCGGCTTTGCCATTGATTGGATGATCAAAGACTTAGGTTTCTGCCTAGATGAAGCAGAACGCCAAGGCATCCAACTTCCTTTGACGGAAAAGACCAACAACGCCTACAAGACACTGTCTGCCCAAGGACAAGGTCGCATGGATACATCAGTATTGATGAAAGCTGTAGTTGAAGAGACTAAGAAGTAGAAGAAACTAAGAAATAGAAGAGTTTGAATAGTAGACGAGATTAAGTAGAGAGACTAAAAGTCGTCGAAGCTTCGCTCTGTTTTGACAAAATAGCCGCTAACTAGCGGCTATTTTTTGTTTTTAATCAAAAAGAAAAATAACATATTTTTCAACAATGTAAGTGGTTGTAAGCTTATTTTGGTTGAAAGTCCATCAGCACCGTTCGCGTGCTGCGAGATCTGTATCAATTTCGCTTCACTCTATGCTGGTGAATTGTTTAATTGATCAAGTTATGTTGCTATTCCATTACAAAATAGTTGAGGAACGATCGCAGCTTGAACTGATCTGTTTAGGTTGGCGGGTTATAAGTCAATGATAAAATCATTAAAAAGCGTGATACAATTATCATTATTAATAAATTCCCATACATTATTTTTCAGGGTTATATGAAATCAATATCAACAAAGCTTCTTCTAGTTCCACTGTTCTTTTCTATCTTTTTAGTTGTAAGCAACTTAAAAAGCGAAGCTACTTCAAATGAGGTTATGGACAGTTTTCACTCTGTGTACGAGGACCGAGTCATTCCGTTATCTGATTTGAAAAGTATTTCGGATTTGTACGCGGTAAGCGTGATTGATGCGGCGAATAAATACCATGTGGGAATGATAGAGCAGACGGCTTTTTATTCTGGTGTTTCTGTTGCGATGAAAGAGGCTCATGAGCTATTCCTTCATTATCTGGCAACGCAGCTAACACGAGAAGAAGAGGGGTTGGCAAAAGAGCTTCAACTTAAAATAGACAAGGTGGAGCGAGAAGTACCATTAATTCTTGATAAACATAGAAATATGATGATTGATGATTCTGAGATGATCACTCAGCTTTATCTCCTTGTTGATGATATGGGAGGCGTTCTTGGTGAATTGATCTCATTGCAATTGGACGTCGCTAAGGAAGAATTAGCCCATTCTGATTCAGTTTTAGAGTCCAACTCTTCTTTCTCATGGTGGCTGGTTCTTTTCTCTTCTATCGTTGCTTCTGGCTCATCTTATTTCCTAGTGAAAAGAGAATTGAGAAATTTACCATTGATCGTAAATTGGATTAGAGCCCTTGAGAATGGACGTTTATCGGACGTTAAATTGAAAGAGGGTGGAAATGAGCTCGACACTATTTCAGATTCTTTGTCTCAACTGTCTGCAAAATTGAATGATATCCTGTCACAGGCAGGTGTAAGCATGAATTCAATTAACCAAAAGCAAGAAGAGTCTTTAGCTCTGATAGAGCGATCCCAGAGTAACTCTTTGAATGAACTATCATCGGTAGAGCAAATCGCGACGGCCGCGACTGAGTTATCTTCAACAGCGAGAGACGTTGCTGACAACGCACAAAGAGCTGAGCAGTCAGCAATGGAAGCGAATGACATTATTCAGCTAAGCCATGGAACATTGAAAAACTCAACTGACACGACAGAAGAAATTTCTGAATCAATATCAGAAACTCAAACGGTCGTGAATTTACTTAGAGAGCACTCAGAGCGTATCAGCAGTGTTGTTGAGGTAATTAAGAACATCTCTGAGCAAACCAACTTGTTAGCGCTTAATGCCGCGATTGAAGCGGCTAGAGCCGGTGAGCAAGGAAGAGGGTTTGCTGTTGTTGCTGATGAAGTAAGAGCTTTGGCTGGGAAAACTCAGCAGTCCACTATCGATATCCAAGAGATCATTGCGCAGTTACAAGACCAATCTAAGCAAGCGGATGAATCTATGGTGAAAAACGTTGAACTGATGCGCTTAACAAAGTCTACGACTGATGAGCTTGCTCAATCTTTTCATTCGATATCAGAAAAGGTTTTAAGTATTTCAGAAGTGAATGCCATCGTTGCTACGGCATCAGAAGAGCAAAGTGCCGTTACGACAGATATATCGACACAGCTTGAAAATATGAACGTACTGGTTCAACAAAATATTGAAGGCATTGATCAATCAGCTCAAGCAAACCAAAGCGTTGTTGAAGTAACGAAAGAACTCAATTCAGAACTAAGCTTTTTTAAGTTAGACAAATAACCAGTCGATGCTAGTGTGCTTTTTCTTTAGAAATTAAGCCCCCTTGATTTAGATGTAATAATTGAGACCATGACAAGATAGCCGCCATTGAGCGGCTATTTTTTTGTCTGGTATATGTGTCATTGAATACATTACTTGGCTTAAAGAGGCCCGAATAAATCGTTTATTTAACTCAATAACGTTCTTCAGGGATTAATTTTCATACGCAATTGTTTGCACTGTGCTTGGTTGGGTTTGTTTAAATTTACACAATCAGCTGTTGGTACAGCCTGTGCTTTGGCCATTGGTAAGCACGATCGCTCGGCAAGTATCCTTCTCTGAAGCTTAGCAATGCTTCTTTTTCTGAAACTCGCTCCTTTCTTCTCGTTTTCTTGTACTGCTCACGTACAAAGTTTCCCGATATTCGCTTTCTAATTCCCAATATTGCTATTGTTAAGTTAACGCTTAGATGAGAATAAGTCCTATTAAGGAGTCATCTATGTATCTATCTGACAAGATGAGCGTCACTCAAGCCCTCATTGCACTATTAAAAACGGAAAAAAAGCGTATCACTTATACCAGTGTTAGCGCCGTGTTGTGCGTGTTCGCAGAACTTGCCACTTGGATTTGCTTATACGTCGCATTGAGCAATTATCTGAACACCCAAAGTCTGAATTTCTACTTAGCCCTTATGACTATCGCAGTTTGTGTGCGCTATTTTTTCTATGCGATATCGGTATGGCAGGCGCATCTTGCTGCTTATCAAATTATTCAGACCATTAGGCAGAAGCTTGTTCGTGCTCTGTCTGAAATGCCGACCGTTAAACTGATGCAATACCATCGTGGAGATTTAGAAAAACGACTCAATGATGATTGTCAGAGCCTTGAGCCTCTTATTGCTCATCATACTACCGATATTATTACTGGAACTTTACTTCCGTTTGTTTTGCTTGGTTTTATGGTTAGCATCGACTGGCAATTAGGCTTAATCGCATTAAGTCCTCTCCCCCTCGCTGTGATTGCCCAAACAGTCATGATGCGTGGCTTTTCAGATAGACAAAAAAAATACAATCAAGTCGTTGCGAATATGCACAAGGCGCAGCTTGAATTTTTACGCAGCATCGGCGTGATGAAACTTTTCGGCGTTGATGCTGACTCTTACCGCCAGTTAAGCCATAACATGACTAAGCACCACAAGCTGGTTAACGCTTATACCAATCAAATGGTTGGAGCATGGGTCACCTTTACCACCTTAGCTCAAGCGTCTTTGGTTCTTGTTATTCCATTCGCCATCGTAAAATTGACCCAAGGTTCATTAAGTCCAGTCGAGCTCGCAATGATCGTGATTCTTTGTGCCGGCATCCTTAAACCATGGTTGGATCTAACACAGATATTTGGGCAAGTGCAGCAGTCCTTCTCTTCTTTAGAGCGAATACTACCTCTGTTCCCCTTAACGTCGGATCAATATTTCAAATCCGTTGCAACGCCTTATGTCGAGCTTTGTTGTGAAAATTTAGCGGTCAAACGTGGCTCACTCGACATCGTCAGTGGGCTGAACCTTCAGTTATCTCATGGCGAATGCATCGTAATTCAAGGAGCGTCAGGCTCAGGGAAAAGTAGTGTATTGGCAACACTCTATGGAGAACTAGCAACATATGAAGGCGATTGGTTTATTAACCAAAAAACCGTGTCTTCGATGTCCGATAGAGAGCGAAGCCAATTTATCTCAGTTGTAGACCAACAGCCGGTTTTCTTCAGCGCATCAATACGTGAAAACTTGGTCTTAGGAGATCGATTGATACACGACTCCGTAATTCTCAAGCTCCTCGATATGCTTGGACTTTCTGCACTTATCGAACAACTTCCTAATGGTTTGTATTGCAGTATGGATGAAACCGAACGCAATTTTAGTGGAGGGGAACTACAACGGTTAGCCATCGCTCGTGCCATGCTGGTATGCCCTGTCATTCTGGTTTTAGACGAAGCGACTTCCCATCTAGATAAAGTAACGGAAAATCGTGCTCTAGAAGCAATTCGTAAATATGCACCGCAGCAAATCCAATTGGTCATCAGTCATGGTCCACAAGCACTAACCATCGCTAACCGAGCTTTTTCATTATCACACGGTCAACTTAAAGAAATTGACCTTGAGGAGGCCGTCTGTGCGTAACACGCTCAAGCTACTCGATCACGCTGATATCAATCCAAAAACGTTTTTGGTTGGTATTGCAGGTAAGGTACTCAGTGAGATCCTGCCATTAATTTGTTGGCTACTGGTATTCGGAGCCCTTACCAAAACATTGTTACTTCCTCTTGAAGCCCTATTCGCAATTTCACTTATCACGGTTGTCGTTCAGTGGCGGTTAGGGCAATCCGCCAAACAGAGCTTCTTAGGCGCTTATGACATTACCCACCAACTGAGAAAAGTACTACTACATGACATTCGCAGCCAACCGTTTTCCAAGATAGTAGGTCAAGGTCTGGGAGAGCGCATTAAGCTAATCACTCGTGACTTAAAAGCATTCGAAGACATTTTTAGCCACTTAATTGCTGACTTGGTCTCGGCTCTAGTGGTTCCGTTCGCGATGCTTTGTGTAATGCTATTTTGCTCACCTTACCTTGCTTCACTTATGCTGATTGTTATGGTGAATGCGAGCCTATTATTGTGGAAATTCGAAGATGATTTTTCCAAAAAAGCACAGCGCCATGTCGATAAAAACGCTTCTTGCACCAACAAGTTGCTCGAATACATTGCTTGTTTACCCACGCTAAAACGCTTTGGTCGTAGTGAAGTATTAGCGACGCCACTTAGTCAAGAATTAGCTGACTTGCGCAAAACAGGGTTAGGGGTTGAATGGGTTGGCGGAATAGGCGTCATTTTAGCAAGCTTGCTGCTTGAGCTTTCTATTCCAATGGTCGCAGGTCTTGGTGCTTACCTAAATAGTATTGACAACCTTACTATCGGGGAGTGGTTAGTTTCGATCATTTCTGCGGTTGCTTGTATCCGACCATTTGTGCGAATGGCTATTTTTTCTACGTTGTTGAGATACATGGCAAAATCTGCAGATCGCTTGTATTCCTTGAGTCAAGAGCCACAACAACCTGTGCATGGTGTTCAAGCGCATCATCACGATATCGAATTCAAAGCGGTTGAGTTAACTCTGGGTGGCAACACCATTCTTAAAGACATCAATTTACAGGTTCCATATGGTCAACATATTGCGCTTATTGGTACCAGTGGAGCAGGAAAAACCACGCTGTTGGACTTGCTCGCGGCTTTCCATATTCCAACTCACGGGACAGTAAAAATTGGAGGCAGTACGGTAGCAGCTACCGGGACAATGTACTGGTATCAGCACATCTCCTACGTAACCCAAAATGTGCAATTGTTCGCTGGGACGTTAAAAGACAACTTGCTCATCGCTAAAACAGACGCAAGCCCTCAAGAACTGGAGACAGCAATCACAACTGCAGGACTTGATGAGCTGCTCGCCCGATTGCCACAAGGGCTAAACACCGAAATAAATGAGAATGGCAAGGATTTATCGGGTGGAGAACGTCAACGCTTGTCCCTCGCAAGAGCGTTACTCCATGATGCGCCAATTGTGTTGCTCGATGAGTTTACATCTGCTCTCGACCACCCAAAGCAACAGGAAATACTGCAAAGCATTACCGAGAGTTTTGCATCTAAAACCATGATCACAATAGCGCATCGTTTGGACACCATTGCTGATGCCGATTGCATCTATTTGATGAGCCAAGGTCGCATTGATGATTTTGGCTCGCACGAGCAATTAATCACAACCTCTTCGCACTACCAGTCTCTGTGGGAAGCTCAACATAATAATTAAAACGCCAGCGCTGTGAGTAGTGCTAACTTATTCAGATTCAAGGAAAACAGTATGTACAATATATCTTCGCCGCGCACCGTTATTGCTAGCGCTATTCTGACTATTATGGGCTCTTCATATTCTTATGCTGAAGAAATTCTGCCAGTAATGGAAGTGGTTGTTGTTGAGGCGACTAAATTCGATACTCCCTTAACACAAGTGAATAACTCTGTTGTAGTCAAAACAGGAGAGGAGCTCGAAAAAGCAGGTATCTATCAAGTAAAAGATCTGGAGATGGTGTTTCCTGGGTTACTCATACAAACTCGCGGGAATCGAACTTACGCCAACACCACCGTGCGTGGGATTAGTTCACCAGACTATTACTCTCCTGCCGTAAGTATTTATGTGGATGGTATCCTTCAGGATAATGCTTTTGTTACTCAGCCGCTTATTAACGTAGAAAAAGTTGAATTGCTGCGCGGCCCGCAAGGGACACTTTATGGTGGTAACGCGCAAGGCGGTGTAATTAACATCGTAACTCGTCGTGAAGTTGATTCCACAGAAGTTAAGACTTCAGCTTTATATTCTAATTTAAGTCAGCAAATTGATACTGTCGTATCTACCCGTTTATCAGACTCTCTTTCTGCGGATATTGCCGCCAGATACGTCTACGATGAAGGTGATATTAAGCATGCCGCTAGTGAAAAAAAAGACGCAAACGATGCGGATGAAAAATCGGTAAAAGTTCGACTTCATTACTTACCAAACGACTCCAAACTTAGCGCAACCCTATCTATTTCGACCGACAAACTTGATAGTCATGAAGAATGGTACCTCACTGAACGTGAACATGATTCTGGCGTAAAAGATGCGCCTATTCCTAAACTGAAGCGAGACGTAAATACTTTTGCTTTAAATCTTGGTTACGATTTAGGTTCATCACAAATCACGAGTATCACAGCTTATCAAACACGCGAAATAGATCGGAAATATGTATATGGCAACTACCAAGAAGATCAAAATAAGTTCAGCCAAGAATTGCGGTTAAATCAACAATACAATGATCGTTTTAGCTATGTACTCGGTGGCTACTTGGAATCTCGCCGTTTAGACGTTTCGGCAAACAGTGCACGAAACAAGTTGGATTATGACACTTACGCGTTGTTTGGGCAGGCAAACTACCAATTCGTACCACAGTGGGACTTAACGCTTGGAGCTCGAGCTTCATACCTAAAAGTAAATTCTAATTTTAACGGAAACCCAGCATGGGGGATTAACCCTTTTAACAAAGAGCAGACAGAATCGACTGTCTCGCCAAAAGCCGCAATTGGTTGGCAAGCGAATGAGCAAACTCGAATTTATGCATCGGTAACAAGTGGTTACCGCCCAGGGGGATACAACGTCGTCCCGTTAAGTAATGCAGATGCAAATGGTTATGATGCTGAAAATTCACTTAATGGTGAACTGGGGTGGCGCACCAGTTTTGCGAATCAAAAAGTCGATTTTAGTGGTGCATTGTACTGGATCAAAACGGAAGATATTCAGCTATATACTGGTACACCTGGCAATCAGACTCTCAAAAATATGGGGGAGGCTGTGAGCAAAGGTATTGAAACCGAGCTGGCATTTTACCTAACCGACGATCTCACGATAACCGCAGCGGGGACTTATGGACGTTCAACATTTGAATCAAACAATAGTACATTTGAAGGCAATCGACTGCCATATGCACCGGACACGACAGTAACATTTGGCTTCAACTATTACTTGCCAGTAACGGGAGTCCAAGGGGATATTTCGATCAATTCTCAAGCTCGCTATAATTCCAAGATTCACTTTAACGAAGCCAATTCACTATCGCAAAGCGCGTACACTTTGGTCGATTTATCAATTAACTATGACTATAACCAAGACCTGTCTATTTCGCTCTTTAGCAACAATATCACAGACAAAGAATACACCACCTACGCGTTCTCTTACGGACAAACCTACAGTAATTACGGTACTGGTAGAGAGATCGGTGTGAAAGCGAAATATGAGTGGTAGTGAAGCACATGGTTAGTACTCAAAGAATCAAACTCAAACCGTTGCTCGCCGTGTTGGCGAGCGTTTACACCATTCAAAGCCTGGTGAGTATGTTTACGCTACAAGGTTTACCCGCGGTCATGAAATATGAGGGGTTAAATACCTCCCAAATAGGGTTGTTCTACCTTGCGATGCTTCCTTGGGTTGCTAAATTTTTGTGGTCACCTTGGATTGAACGACAACGAAAAAAGGAGGGGAGCTTAAAAAATCACGCCGTTATTATCTTTGGTTCTCAACTGGTCTTGATTGCCATACTCGCCGCCCTTTGCATTATGGGGACTATAGAGAGTCAAATGACGCTCTTTGTTGGTGTATTTGTTATCAGCCTCTTTTCTAGCTTCGCCGATATCGCTACCGATGGTCTCGCGATTGATCAGTTGGAAGCAAAGAAAAGGTATTTAGGTAACGTAATGCAAGTTGGGGGATCGTATCTTGGTGCGGTTTTTGGTGGAGGGCTATTTATCTATGTTACTGCGCTGTTCGATTGGCAAACAGCACTGTTTGGTCTGGCTTTACTGACTTTATTATTCAGCATACCAACGCTTTCTTTGTTTTTTAATAGCCATAATCAACAGTACGTAACAGCAATACAGCCTTCTCTAAAAGCCTCATTTTCTAATCCTAAAGTTAGGCTTGGATTGATATTTGTTACCTTGTCACAACTTGGTACTCGAGGGGGGCTATCAATGATGATGCCCTTCTTGGTTGATAGTGGTATACAGCTAGAAAACTTGGGGCTTTTGGTTATCGGCGGCGGTGTTATTACTGGTTTGATTGGCGTTGTTTTAGGTGGGTGGCTGATCAAAAAAAGTAATGCACTCAAAGTCCTACTGCTGATGACCAGTTTTGAGGTCATAGCTTTTAGCTTTTATCTAGCATACGATCTAAATATCACTGGATTGGGGGGGGTAATCGCAGGCGTTTACGTAGTAAATGGTATCATTACTTCAGCGAAATTTGTCGCGCTTTACACTTTGATGATGGATTTTGCCGCAGGTAATCAGTCAGGTGTGAACTTCTCACTTTTTCAATCTATGGATATGTTTATAGCAATAGTGATGGCAATCGCGTGTGGCGTGTTAATTGACTCCTTGGGATATTCGGCACACTTTGAATTGATGCTCACCTTTAGCCTACTCGCAATATGCTTAATCCCTGTATTAAAACCAACCGGGAAGACAAACCTTGCTTCGCAAACCTAATCAAAGCTTTATCGTCAAAGGAGTCCAATTTTGAAAAGGGCTCTTTTCTCTGGCTGATCTACTTAGTTTAAAAATTAATATAAATGATACCTATTATCATTTATATTAATTGCTCTGGGGAGATGCTCACAAGAAACGACGAGGCTGTAAGAATGAGTAATATCGTGAAGAGCTTAAGCTTAGTTAGCGGCTTAGAGGGAACGCTTGATGTTGTAGCTCTCGATGATGGTGTGAATGCCTACATAGTTAACTGTAAAGCGACAATGGACATTCAATTCAACGACCCAGCAGATGCAGGGTTCTATATAAGCTTTGCTGGCACCAACTATGCCTACAGTCCCAAATATCCAGATTACCCAGCGGCATCTTTTGCTTCTCGATGTATTGCATCGCTTTTGCTTGAACCTGAACCAGTCAACCCAATTGAATTAGCCGAAGGAGGTCGAATTGAGAACATTCGAATCCACTTCCCGTTACACCATAGCTTGACTAAAAACTTACTTCCCCAAAGTGGAAAATCATCATTCAAACCTTTTGATCTTTATGAAACTGGTTGGCAGATGCCACTAACAGGGGAGGTCCTCAATGTTGCTAAATCAGTTTGGAGCAATAATTTTCAAGGTATTGCCCGGACGGTGTGGTTAAGAGGTAAAATATTGGAGTTATTAGCACTACTCATGGTGCATAAAGAACCTAAATCTCTAGCAGAGCAAGCCTGTGACCTTATCGCAACGCAACCTCATATCGATTGGAATATACCATGCCTATCTAAGGAGCTTGCAACCAATGAGTGTTATTTAAAGCAATCATTTAGAGAACAGTTCAACATGGGTGTTGCAAGCTGGATACAGGCTTATCGCATCAATCTTGCTAAAGAGCGTTTAACCAATTCTAATGAATCAATTACCAATATCGCCCTAGATTTGGGTTATCAAAGTGGTAGTTATTTTTCGAAGGTCTTCAAACAGCACTCCGGGCTTACGCCAAAAGCATTTCGAAGCCGTCTTCTGGAATAGTGATCTGTATTAAAAAAGCATTCTGTCAAAGTCTGATCAATCTCAACCATTCACGGCCCGACTCAACCATTCACTCCTCGTAATTACCATTCGTCGCATTGATAAAACGGCATGACAAATTCTAGTTAACCTTTCAACGTCAACATTTGAAAGGGATTAGAAATCATGACTACTTCACAATCATTAAATTCAGGCTCTACCACTTCTTTGCTTAAGCGTTCATTACTGATTGCACTTGTTTCATTCGCACCCACTTTGGCGCAGGCTAACCCAAGTTCAGACGTGCTCGATATCTACAACCAAGCCGCGCAAGGCAATGAAGACTTGGTTGAAGTAGCGTATGAACGCTTGAATGACACGTTACAACAAGATGGCGCGACGCCACTGACTTTGGTTTACCTCGGAAGCACAGAAACCCTGATGGGGCGTGATGCGTTCTTACCTTGGAATAAGATGAAGTATGTGGAAAAGGGTTTGTCGACCATTGATAAATCACTGGTGCTGCTTAAAGACGAAGACCAACCGATTCATGAGCAACCTCGTGTTCAAGGGCTGCCAGATTCTTACCTAACTCGCGCCATGGCCGCCGTTACTTACACCTCTCTGCCAGACATGTTTAACCATTTCGATCGTGGTTATGACTTGTTCCTCTCGTTACTTGCGGAAGATGATTTCCAGCAACAACATTTCGCTGCAACCTCGTGGATTTACCGTTATGCCATTACCGCATCGATTCGTGCTGAAGACTTCGAGCAAGCACAGGTGTGGCTTGAAAAAATGGAAAGTACCGATGCCGGAAACATCGAGACCATGACAGCGAAGGCCCTAATAGCCAAAGCCAAATAACAGCTGTGAAAGCTCAATTGCGGCTTGCGAGAGCTTGAGAATGGATCGGTAATAAGAGGACAACGAAATGATTGAATTTAAAGATATCGGCAAAGCATATGTCACGGGCGGTCAACGTGTTGATGCATTAAACGGGGTCGATGGACATATCCAACGTGGTGAAATGGTGGCGTTATGTGGGCCATCAGGTTCTGGCAAAAGCACACTTTTGAATATTCTTGGATTGTTGGATATGGATTACCGAGGCGAGATCAATATTGATGGAAAAGCGTATCCGACAGAGCAAATCGCCGCTGCACGTTTTCGTCGTCAGTCGTTGGGTTTTGTCTTTCAGCGCTTCAATCTGGTTCCTGTTATGACAGCGCTTGAAAACGTCGCTTACCCATTGATGTTGAACCAATGCTCGAAACAAGAGCAACAGGCCAGAGCACAACATATGCTGGAGCGTGTTGGATTGGGGGATTACGTTCATCATCGCCCAGACAACCTTTCAGGCGGCCAACAGCAACGTGTTGCGATAGCTAGAGCCCTTATCCATAACCCAAGCTTGGTGATTGCCGATGAGCCGACCGCTAGCTTAGACAGCCACACCGCCAACCTTGTGATCGATATCATGAAAGAGCTCGGCCACGAAATGGGCACGACTTTTATCGTCGCAACGCACGACCCAAGAATGGCGCAGCGTTGTGACCGAGTGATTGAGTTAATCGATGGCCAACTGGCTCCGCAAACTACAGCAACGGAGGCGATCTCATGGGCAAGTTAACACAAAGAATGAGCACGTTTTTACTTCCAACTTCGGTGCGTTTGGCGTGGCTTAACTTATTAAGAAATGGCCGTCGTAGTTTGCTTTCAGTGTTGATAATCGCGATTGCCGTATTTGCACTGACTAGTGCGGGTGGTTATGGGCTTTATACCTACGAATCTTTGAGAGAGTCGACCGCGCGAGATACTGGTCACCTTACTTTGAGCACGCCGGGTTATTTTGAACAAGACGAAGACATGCCGTTGAGCAATGGTCTGGATAATGCTCAAGCGCTAACCAAGAGCATCATTGGTGACAGCGACGTGCGTGGTGTGCAGCCTAGAGTCTATTTTAGTGGCTTGGTGTCTAACGGCAGCAAATCGACCATCTTTATGGGAACTGGCGTCAATGAGCGCGAGTTCGACATGAAAGGTCCTTTTCTTGATGTGCGCAGTGGTCAAACCCTATCGGATGTGAAGTCACCAAGATACGACAGCCAAGAACCACAAGTTATGCTGGGAACTGACCTTGCTCGTAACCTCAAAGTTGCGGTTGGTGATTGGGTGACACTGCTCGCGACCACCAGTGACGGTGCTTTGAACGCCTTAGATTTTAAGGTGCAGGGTATCTATTCGACGGGTGTGCCTGAACTAGATAAGCGTCAGCTTTACGTACATATCACTACTGCCCAAGAGCTTTTGGCCTCAGATAAAGTTAGCACCTTGTCGGTGTTCCTATTTGAAACCAACAAGACCTCGACTGTTCAACAGCGTATTCAAACTGCTTTAGATCGAAATAGCGCGAGCCAAAACGATCAAGGCACAGAGATCGAGATCACTCCGTGGCAAGATCGCGCGTTTTTCTACACCAAGGTTAAAGATCTTTACGACCGGATCTTCGGCATCATGGGTGCGGTGATGGCATTGGTGGTATTCGTGTCGCTGTTTAACACCATGACCATGTCGGTGACGGAACGCACTCGTGAAATCGGCACTTTGTCGGCACTGGGTAGTTACCCCTCTGAAATCGTCGCAGGCTTTTTAAAAGAGGCGGGGTTACTGGCACTGATTGGCAGTGCGATTGGCGCAATCGTGAGTGGCTTAGTGTCGGTGTTATTGCTGGTGGTTGATATACAAATGCCACCACCTCCGGGTCGAAGCGAAGGCTACCCACTCAACATTTACTTCTCATTAGAATTGGTTGGTTACGCCACCTTAGGTGTGCTGACGATATGTTTGCTGGCTGCTTATTTCTCTGCTCGCAAAGGCGTGAATAAGCCAATCACGGAGGCACTGGTTTATGTGTAAATTAACTCGTTCATTCAATATGTTAGGTTCTGTGTTGGTTTTAGCATCAGCTTTAACATCGGTATCAAGCTGGGCTGTCGATTCACAACAAGTCACGGAGATGATCGCCAAGGCGGATAGCTATCGCTTGAACAGTGCACAAGCATCTAAGGTGGTCTCTTTAGTGGCGTTATACCAAGACGAGCAACTGGATAAAACCCGTGAGTATAACGTCTATACAAGGCCAAACCGAGAGTCATTAGTGGTCTTTAAATCAGCTGTTGAGGCAGGTCAGAAGATGCTGATGATTGAAGATAATTACTGGCTGTTGATGCCGAAATCGCGCCGACCAATTCGTATCACACCGATGCAAAAATTGTTGGGTGAAGCCTCGGTGGGCGATATCTCGACACTCACTTGGAGCGAAGACTACCAAGGAGAGTGGGTTGCCGAGCAACAAGTTGAGATGCCGGCTGGCGAGAAACTCGATACCCATCACTTAAAGCTATCGGCGAAAACCAAGGGTGCCAGTTATCAATCGATTGATCTGTGGTTAACGGCAGACCGAGCGTTTCCAGTTAAAGCGGATCTGTATCTGCGCTCAGGAAAGCTAGCCAAGCAAGCTTGGTTTACTGAAGGCGAGCGTGATGGATTACCAACAGTGGTGTCGATGACCTTGCTCGATAAGATACAGCCAAGCAAGAAAACCGTGATTGAGTATCGCGAAGTGATTGAACAAAGCTTGGAAGACAAATACTACAACCCTGCTTACTTATCGCGTAACAGCGTGTCTGGGCTGTAGGTGAGCGTTATGAAAGCTTCCAATCACCGATTCCACATCAAGTCTTCAATCGCGACTTTGCTCGCCTTGTCTTGTGTGAGTAACACGATTCAAGCGGACGATCTGAGCTTGGCGTGGGACTGGCAATTGAGTGCAGAAGCCGTTGAATCGAGAGAGTCGCCATTCAGCCCTTTACCATCTGATAATCGTCAGTCTTTGAATGGCTTGTTGGATCTAGAGGTTGGATATGGTAATTGGCTTGGTCTGTTCGCAGTGAAAGCCAACGATATTCTAAGCAATAACCCTCAACAACAAGGCGCAAGCTTTGAATCTGAATTTATTGTGCGTGAGTTGTTCTGGCAAGGTGGTGTCGAGCTGTCTAATTCAGTCGTTGGTGATCACTACCTCGATGTCACGCTTGGCAAGGTTCGTTTGGATTGGGGCGTGGGTTATGGTTATCGACCGTTAGACATCATCAAGCCTTATCGACAAAATCCAGTGGGCATTGTCGCAGAAGAGGGCGCAGGTGTTGCCTCGGCGTCACTGTTCGATATGACAGGAGAATGGACACTGCTTTACAGTGATTCTTCGTGGACTTCTCAGGACGTGAATGGATTCGAAAAGCAGAATCAGCAACAAGGGTTTGGGGTACGTCGTTACAATCTAGTGGGCGATCATGAATATCAATGGGTCGCTTATTATGACGATGTACGCCACGGCTTACTTGGGGCGAGTTTAGTGTCGGTGTTGAACCTCGCTTGGGAGTTTCATAGCTCTGTTGTCTATCAACGACAAAGCCTTGGCTACAGCCAGCCTAACTCACTGCTTAAACCGGTTTATCTCGAAGAGCAGGGCGAGGCTTATCAAGCGTTAGCAGGATTAACATTGGCGAATGACACCGGCCACAATGTGGTGTTGGAATACTGGTTTGATAGCCGTGCTTGGAGTAACTCAGAATGGCAAAGTGCAATAGAAAGTGCAGAGTCTTTGTCGGTGAATCCGATGACATCTTCATTGGCAGGTTCTTATGCGCAAGGCTATCAGCACGCCAATTTGGTTCAACACAACATCATGTTTCACTGGTCTCTGGATTCGACACATGGCTGGCTTGAAGATATCACGCCAACATTCGATGTCATGCTGTCTCCCCAAGACGGCGGCTTTATTGCGACTCAATGGCTTAACTATCAGGCTTTAGATAATGGCGATTCATCATTGGATTTGGAACTTGCTGCACGCTTTCTAGGCGGTAAAAGTGATTCTGCTTACGCCAACTTACCCGATAGTCATATGATTCTCTTAAATATCAAAGGACGATTTTAATGGACACTTCATCACACAGTCGGTTTTCATGGATTAAAAGCTTCGCGTTCACCACGCTATTTTGTGTTCTTATTGCGATAACAACCCATACGATTTGGGGCGGCGGATTAACGGTTAACCTGGCAATCAGTTTTGGCTTTGGTTACAGCGCGGTAGGTTCTTCTTTCATCTTGGTGAAGTTGTTTAAGAGGACATCCCGAACGCTTGAAGTGGGTATCTCAATGGTGTTCGCGATGACATTTGGTACCTTGAACGCGCACTATTGGTTGAACGGATATTTTGGATCCAATATCTCGGACCTTAAATCTGTGGTGTTGCTCGGTGTGATTTTCTGTTCGGTTTGTTATTACTATTTCTATACCCGAGAGCAACAACTGCGCGCTGATAACGAATTGGAAGTGGCCAAGCGTCGTCAGGCCGATCAAGAAAAGGTGGTGGTGCTGAGTCAGCTTAAGCAACTGCAAAGCCAAATTGAACCGCACTTCTTATTCAACACACTTGCGACCATCAATGTGTTGATAGAGAGTGATAGCGCGAAAGCCAAGTTGATGCTCGAAAAGCTCACCGACTTGTTGCGTGTGACCTTGAAAAACAGCCGCACTGAGCAATCGACCATCGCACAAGAGGTCGACTTGTTAGACGCTTATCTTAATATCCAAAAGATACGTTTGGGTGAGCGCTTAGCGTTCTCGATTGAAACACACGAGATTAGCGATTTGCAGGTGATTCCCCCGTTCTTGATTCAACCCTTGGTCGAGAATGCACTCACGCACGGTATCGAACCCAAAGCGGCGGGTGGCCAAGTGAATATCCGTATTACTCAACAAGCCGAGCAGTTGAAGATTGAAGTGTCAGACAGTGGTGCAGGGTTGAAAACACCTTCTGCGAATACGGGGCATGGTGTTGGGTTAAGCAATATTCGTCAAAGAATTGAAACCCTTTATGGCGATAAGGCGAGCCTAACGATTACTGAACAAGCTGAGGGAGGGGTAGTCTCTACGATCTTGTTACCACTGACTGACGCAGCCGCTTAGAATTACAGACCAGAAAGCACAGAACAGTGACGAAAAATAGACGATTTACAGTGTGAATTTAAAGGACTAACCATGAACTACCCAGCAATACAGCCGAGCGTAACGGCGATTATCGCAGACGATGAAGCACTGTTAAGGCACCATCTCGACAAGAGTTTGGCTGAGGTTTGGCCGGAGTTAGAGATCGTCGGTAAGGCACAAAACGGTTTGGAGGCGATGCAAAGTATTCAGCAGCTTAAGCCCGACGTGGCTTTTCTCGATATTCGTATGCCTGAACTGGATGGAATATCACTAGCGAAACAACTCAACAAGCTAGATTCGCCGCCATTGATTGTGTTCATTACGGCTTATGACGAATACGCAGTTAAAGCCTTTGAACATAATGCGATGGATTACCTGCTGAAGCCAATCAACGAAGAGCGTCTACTCGCTACCTGTCAGAAGGTTCAAGTACGTCTGTCGAGCAATCAAACACAATCAGGTATTACGGCAGAACAGCCCGATATCACGGCGTTAATGGCTCAGCTTCAACAGTTATCACAATCGACGTTACAGCAAACGCAGCCTCCTTATCTATCGCAGCCCCTTTATCAACAGCAGAAGAAACATCTCACGTGGCTCAAAGCCAGTGTCGGAGAAGACATTCACCTTATCGCCGTCGATGATGTTGCTTACTTCAAAGCGGAAGACAAGTACGTGTCGATATTCAAAAAAGGCCAAGGCGGTTTGCTAGAGGAGTTTATTCTTCGCGTGTCGCTAAAAGAGTTGATCGCCCAGCTTAACCCAGATGAGTTTTGGCAGATTCACCGCTCGGTGGTGGTTAAAGTGTCGGCCATTGATAAGGTGAAGAAAGGGCTCTCTGGCCAAATGTCGGCGTATGTGTCAGGCGAAAAGCTACCGATCAGCCGCGCCTCGCAAGCCCTGTTTAAGGGAATTTAATAAATCAGTTTTAAGGGATGTGAAATCACCCGATCTATAACCTATGACTATCAGATTGTGTAATTTATAAAGTTGACAGTTTCATGCATGTTTAGATTGTCTCTCAAAATTTAAATGACTGAATTTATATAAAATTATTATGCTATTGCGATCGAATATATTGGAGGAAAGCCCTTCAAAGAGATCGTTATGAAAGCATACTATTTAGTCGTCGTATTGAGCTCCACATTGCTAGGTTGCAGCTCTACTCCTCAACAACAAACGTTATTGAAATCCGATCCATACTGGGTCAAAGGAGAGTTAGATAACGGATTAACCTACCATGTCTACCCTGACCAAGAACAACCGGTCTCGGTACGCTTACTCGTGCATGCCGGATCTTTGCAAGAGAGCGAACAACAGAAAGGGTACGCCCACTTTGTTGAGCATATGGCGTTTAATGGCAGCAAGAACTTTTCAGGAAATGAGGTGGTCGAGCTATTTGAGCAATCTGGTGCCAGTTTTGGTGCAGACTTAAATGCTTACACCTCTTATCAAGAAACCCTCTATAAGTTAGATCTACCTGACAATAAGAATTTAGATAAAGCGCTGGCTTGGTTTAGAGACATTGGCGATGGTTTACTGCTGTCCGAAGCTGAAATTGAAAAAGAGAAAGGTGTGATACTTGGGGAGTTTCGATACACGCGAGTTGAAGATAAACCTCTCTCGTTTAAATTCTACGATCATCTGGTTGAAGGGACGACTTACCAAAGTAACGATCCTATTGGCAATAAAGAATCCGTTTCTAAAGCGAATGTTCAAGAATTAAAGAACTATTACCAAACCTGGTATCAACCTCAGTTAACCGAAGTGATTGTCTCTGGTGATATCACATTGGCAGAAGTGATCCCTTTGATTGAAGAGACTTTCTCTGATTGGCAAAGAGGCACAACACCGGTTCCCGTGAAGAACACGTCAGTGGATTACAATACTCAAGATTTTGTGGCGTATGGATCTGGTGTCGAGCCACCGAGCATCGGGATAGTCATTGACCGTGGGGAAAGAGTGATACAGAGCCATGAGCAACAACATCAGCTTTGGTTAGATGATATTGCTCAACAACTTATCCAACAAAGGTTGAATTCTGACTTTGTTGACGCTGCGTTACCTGTGCAGTGGGCTGCTTCAACACCCTACTTATTAGAATACCAAAGGTATTCGATTACTACCGTCGGTTTTCCTGTTAATAGCCGAGAGCAAAGTCAGCAGCAGTTTGTTTCTACTCTCGCCTCTTTGCGTGACTATGGCGTAAGTGAATATGAGTTGGCGAGTGTGCTTCAGCAATACCAAGCGAACCTTGACGACATTCAACTAAACTGGGATCAAATGGATGCTGTGGCTCATGCTGATGGTAAATCGACAGCATTGGTGATTAACCAACCCGTTCAATCACAGCTTGATTATAAGTCGAGCTTGAAAACGTTTCTTGCGAATACGGATCTCGAGGCCGTGAATGATAACTTAGATGATTTGCTTTCCAGCCCTTATATTTTGGGGTTAGGTTTATCGTCTAAGGAAGACATGCTAGCAATGGATAACGAGCTAAAAGATGTCAGAAAATCCTATAAAAAGACAGGTAATAAACCACTGCTTGTTACCGCAAGTTCTGCGTTTAGCGTGCCAGAATCTCAAGGCGACATTGTGAAACAACTTCAGGTGAGCGAGGATCCTAACTTACAACAATGGACATTGAGTAATGGTATTGAGGTTTGGTATTTACGAAACCCTGAGGTGGGTAATAATGTTGGTGTTTATTATGCGAGTGAAGGTGGAAAAGCAGCACTAGATTCTTCTTTATTTCCTGCATCAGAGGTGGCGATTTCGGCATCGATCCGTAGTGGTGTTGGTAAATTCAGTGGATCGGAATTAAATACCCATTTGAAACGCAAAGACATCCAAATTTATTCCTTCATCAACTTTACTCATCATGGGCTGGAAATAAGCACTAAGAAAAAGACGCTCGCAGAAGGCTTAGCTGCGCTGTATACCATTGTGACCGAACCTAAAATTGACAGCGATCAGCTTGAGGCTGTGAAATCTGCATTTGCACAAGATCGCACGGCTTATCTAGAAACACCAGTGGGTCAGTTTATGAAAATGGTTAACCATAATAGTTATCAAGATAGCAGTCGTCATATCATGCTGGAAAGTGAAGATATTGAAGCCGTGACATCTCAAGATATACTTGACGTTCAGCACCAACTCTTTCAGAAGTTAAGAGACAATACGCTTGTCATCGTTGCTGATATTAAACCATCTGAAATTAAGCCTCTCGTACGCCAATATGTTGCTTCATTGCCATTGGAAGCCGTTGTGTCTCCTGACTATCAAGTTGCCTATAGCACTGATTCGAAAGAACGAATCGATATATCTATCAATAATGAAGACAGCAGCCAGTACTTATTACGTATTATTTCTCAGCAAGCTCGAGAGAAAACAGCAAAGGATGTGTTCATGGACGATATGCTGCAGCGTGTATTGTCGAGCCGCCTAACGGCTTACGTTCGTGAAGAGTTAGGCTTGGATTATGCGCCTTTTGTGTATTCGGTATCTCAAGACAGTGAGCCAAGTTATGACTGGTTGGTCGGCTCTTTAGCTGCGCCTGAGAACTCAGATAAGATAGAACAGGCGATTGATAAAGTTATTGCTGAAGCCGTTAAAGGCATTTCTGAAGGTGAGACTCGAACCGCAGCTAAACAGCTAGTGGCTGACCTCACGCCACTTCAATATAAGCCCACGCAACAAGCTTGGTTTATTTCACGTTACATAATTCATGACTATGGTGTTGAGGCACTGTTTGACTTACAGGGAACGACAGATTCAATTTCTAGTAAAGATATGACGGAGTATGCTAAAGAAATTTTTGGAGATAACAGCTACCAGTTGAAGAATTTGTTAAGGCCACAAAGTTAAGCTGATTGAGTAAAGTGACTTTTCAGAAAAGTCGCTTTCACCCTGAATATATGATGTCGAATCTAAGCCAAATGCACCGTCATTTGGCTTTTTTATTTGGGTTAGGGTTAGTCTTTAAACTCGTTACTTTTTAATTCATCACTTTCAAGCTTGTCACTTTTAAACTAGTTACTGACTTTTAAATGCTCGTAATTTGCGCCTTATATAACTGAGTGCAATTTATAAAATAAAGATCCAGATCACAAAGATACTCATTCGGTTCAGTATTAAATAATAATCATTAACTCAAGCTGTATATTGTCGATGAATGACATTAAGAGGTTGTTATGAAAACATATTATTTAGCGACGGCAATATGCCTTACCTTGGTTGGCTGTAGTTCAACATCCAAAACGACTGACACCTTCATCCAACCGGACCCGGCTTGGACTTCAGGCCAACTAGATAATGGCTTTACCTATCATGTTTACCCTGATCATGAAGCGCCAGTTTCTGTTCGTTTAGTCGTACATGCAGGCTCTATTCAAGAAACTCGTCAACAAGAAGGTTATGCGCATTTTGTCGAACACATGGCATTTAATGGCAGTAAGAACTTCTCGCAAAACGATGTGATTCGACTATTTGAAGATGCAGGTGCTAGTTTTGGTGATGATATTAATGCTTATACCTCTTATGAAGAGACGGTATATGAGCTAGATTTACCCGATAACGTCCAATTACAGTCAGCCCTAACGTGGATGCGAGACATCGGTGATGGATTGGATCTCGCCAGTTCAGAAGTTGAAAAGGAAAAGGGAGTGATTCTTGGTGAGTTTCGTATGGCTCGTCTTGATGATAAATCATTCTCAGAAGTGTTTCATGACCACTTTATTGAAGGTAGCCCGTATGAATATCAAGACGCATTGGGAACTAAAGAATCGGTTGTAAATGCCACTTCTCAAACCCTAACCGACTTTTACCAGACTTGGTATCAACCACAAATCGTAGAGCTCGTTGTCTCGGGTGATGTGGATATCGAAACCGTGATCCCATTAATCGAAGCGAAGTTTTCTAGCTGGCAGCGTGGTGAAACGCCTAAACCATTAAAACAGAAAGTCACCACTTTCAACGAAGGTGACTATGTTGAGTATACGAAGAGAGAAGCCCCAAGTATTGCATTGGCGTTTAACCGAGGTTCAAACACCATTGAAACTCACGATCAACAGCACCAACGTTGGTTGGATGAAACCTCCCAGTTATTGATTCAACAACGACTCGAGGCGGTATTTAATGATGCGGCTTTGCCTACTCAATGGATAGCGTCAGACAGGCTTGAAATAGGCGCTCTGCTTTATTTATCAACAAGCATTGGGTTTCCAGTCGGAAGTCGTGAAGTGACACAGCAAAAGATGCTCTCGACGTTGGCATCATTACGTGATTACGGTGTGTCGGAGGCGGAGATCGTCGGTGAGCAGCACTACTACCAAAACTTACTCGATAATATTGAGCATGATTGGGATAAAGAAGATGGTGTCGATCACGCGAACAACAAAGCAAGTGCTTTAGTGACTGGCCGAATCGTTCAATCACAGAAAGATTATCAGGCCAGTATGGGAGATTTCATTTCCAACTTCAGTCTTAAAGCGATTAATGACAATATAAAAAGCATACTTTCTGGTGATTATTTCATGATCATTGGCATGAATAAGACTGAACATAGAGCCGAAATCAACAATTCTTTAGATAGCTTAAAAGCCACTTATAGCCAGGTGGGAAACGCGCCGTTGGTTGCTGCGGCGGGCAGCACTTTTGCTGTGCCGAGTTCGCAAGGCGATATTGTGTTGGTTGAACAAATATCTGTCGACCCATACATTCAAAAATGGACGTTAAGTAATGGCGTTGATTTGTGGTACTTGCGTGATTCTCTTGCTAGTGATGACGTAGGTATTTACTACACAAGCTTAGGTGGTAAGGCGGCTCTAGATCCTAGTCTCTATCCAGCGACAGAGCTGGCTCTTGCTGCTATCGGTAGAAGTGGCGTTGGTGATTTTACTGGAACGGAGCTTGATGCCCACCTTGATCGTGAAGATATTCAGGTTTATCCGTTTATCGATTCTACTCGTCATGGCGTCGAAATTAGACTCAACAATAGCGGCTTAGGTGAAGCTTTTGCCGCACTCAACGCGATCGTTACATCGGTTAAAGTATTACCAGATCAACTTGAGGCGGTTAAACAAGAGTTTATTCAAAATCGAGAATCCTACTTAGCAAGCTCTGCTGGTCAGTTCACTTATGCTATAAATCAAAACACGTATCAAGCGAACAGCGATCATGTGTTACTCGATGGTAAAAGTGTAGAAGCTGTTACCATCGAGGATGTAAAAAATGTGCATCAACAGTTATTCGGTCAATTGCGAAATAACCAACTGGTTATTGTGGGCGATATTGACCCAAGTGAGCTGAAACCTCTCGTTCGACAATATTTGGCTTCTATTCTGTTGGAAAAAGCCGACGTGCCTGACTTTAACGTCGAGTATAAGCACCCATCTAAAGCGATCATTGATCTGGAGGTCAACAGTGCCAATAGTACCGAGTATACGCTAAGAGTGATTGCTGAACCTTCCGCTAGTACTAGTGTGGTAAGGGGGCAAACTGCGAAAGATGTCTTTATGGAAGACTTACTGCTACGCGTACTTGCTACTCGTTTAGACACTTACATACGTGAAGATTTAAGTCTAGATTACTCACCTTATGCTTACTATGCATCTCAAGATGGTGAAACTAGCCATGACTTGTTTATTGGATCGATGATTGACCCTAAAAATGTCGATAAGATAGAAGTTGCGATTGATAAAGTGGTTGCAGATCTTTTACTCGGTGTTTCACTAGGCGAACTTCAAGTTGCGGGCAAGCAATTAGAAGGGGATTTTACGCCTTTAGATGATAGCACTATTGACCAAGCATGGTACGTCTCTCGCTATCTTTTGTACGACTATGGCATAGAAGCTTTGTTTAACGTGAAAGCGACGGTTAACTCGATTTCTCGTGAAGACATGAATCAACTTATCCAACGTATTTTTGGTGAGAACAGCCGTAAGGTTAAGAACATCATGCGTCCTAAAGCCTAAAGCCTAAAGCCTAAAGCCTAAAGCCTAAAGCCTAAAGCCTAAAGTAGAGCGTGAAAACGATAGCCAAAAGTGCTTCGACAAATACCCCATTAAAGCCAAGCATTCATTGCTTGGCTTTTTGTTTTTTGACGACTTTGGATGCGTGAATACAGCGCTAGGAGGTCAGCAATTGTCAGCGTAGTGTCAAATGTGTTCTGTTGTGTTTCTAAATCAATTGTAACTTTCATAGCTGTTATATATTGTCGCAGTGTTTACCATTCAGGATTATTGTTAATTGCTTAAACTAGGTACCCGATTAGTGTTAATGTTGTTTTTACTGAGCTTTGGCTTAGTGAATTCTAACGGCTATTCGTTTCCTTCTAAGCCATTCCAAATTCATTCGGCTCAAGAGCAATCTTCGCAGAATGAACAATCTTCCTCGATAAAACAGTGTAAACAAGCCACTACGGATAATCCGTCGAGCTACTTAGAGTGCGATAAGGTTCCGTTTGGTGCCGTGCCTTATGGTGACAGTTCCAACTATCATGACACCGAGTCGAGCCTCCAAGCTGCAAACTTCAGACGTATGCTCAGTAACGAGCAAGAAAGCGTGGCCGATCTTGAGCCTGCTTATCATCTACTGATCGACTTTTCACCCCCTTCATTACTGGCTTCTCTGCTCTTCAACACGCCGTTGTTGGATTCCAAGCAGCACTGGACCAGCATTGTGAGTTCTCCGTCCTCCCGGCTTTCTGGGTGGAAAGAGGGCAACATTCAATACTCGCATTTCCGAGAACTTCTTAGCTAATCGTTTGACCTTAAATTGGTCGTATCGATGATCGCCTCGCGCTCGTTGAACTCGCCAATTAACCCAATATAGCGACACACAATTATTAGCCTCACTATTACTCAATCAGTTTGCTCTGGTTGTGACTAGTCGT
Organism: Vibrio sp. 10N.286.46.A8; assembly: GCF_041470165.1. Taxonomy (NCBI): domain Bacteria; kingdom Pseudomonadati; phylum Pseudomonadota; class Gammaproteobacteria; order Vibrionales; family Vibrionaceae; genus Vibrio; species Vibrio sp. 10N.286.46.A8. The sequence continues at coordinate 9,242 of NZ_JBFRLX010000126.1, read as the reverse complement.
CGCTCGTGTTCGCAAAACATTAGTTATACCAATCGCAGTAAATAACTGGTCACCCTAGCTGGTTAAAATGCTCGATCACTGCTTTATTCCGGCGCTATTTTTGAGCACGTGTTTACGGTGATTGGTAAAAAGAAGAGATCTTGACTGTGAAAAAACGCATTCCAAGAAAACAAATTAACCACTACTCAAAGTGGAAATACGTGGTGCTTATCGCCACCATCATCATCATGATTCTAAGCGCTCTACCTTCTTGGTTTGGCGAAGACGCCTCGGTTCAAATCAGTAACCGTTCTGAGCAGACGATCGACGCTACTCAAGTGACGCAATATCTTGCTAGCGAAGGCATTCAAGCCAAATCAGCCTTTCAAAAAGACAAACGTTTAGTGGTGATCTTAGAAGATGCGGAGCAACAAGCGAAAGCCAAAGAAGTGCTTAATGAGCGCTTCCTCGACAACGCGACGGTTGCGCTTGCTATGGAGCCTGCAGCACCTAAATGGCTGACTGACATGGGCTTTGCGCCGATTCAGCTAGGTCTTGATTTACGTGGTGGTGTGCAGTTCTTATTAGAAGTGGACATGGAACCGGTTTACCACGCACAAGCGCAAGCGATGGTCGACGAGGTGACCAGTCAGGTGCGTTATGCACGCGGTAAAGTGGTCAACAACCAAGTTCAGTTTGATTTCCGTACCGACGCCGATTTCGAAAAAGCACAAAAACTGATTCGTGAAGAGTTCCCGCATTGGCTGCGTGATCGTTCAGATAAGTCACTGACGTTAACTCAGTCTGAAGAAGAGCAAAGAACGTTCCGCAACCTAACCGTTCAACAAAACCTGCAAATCATGCGCAGCCGTATTGAAGAATTAGGCATCACAGAAGCATCGATTCAACGCCAAGGTGAAAGCCGTATTCGTATTGAATTGCCAGGTGTTCAAGACCCTGCAGCAGCAAAAGACGTGATTGGTGCAACCGCATCTTTGGCGTTCTACTCTGTTTACGACAATGCAACGCGCAATACTCAAACACTGAAAGATTCAGATGGCAATCGTGTCGTTGTCGCTCGCAAAGCAGTACTGAGCGGTGAACACATTATCGATGCTCGTAGTGGCATTGGTGAGATGGGCAGCGCAGAAGTAAATATTACCCTAGATTCTTCTGGTGGTAAGAAAATGTCTGAGTTTTCACGCCATAATATCGGTAAGCCAATGGCAACCGTGTACAGCGAATACAGTCGTGATAGAGCGGGCAACAGCAAGCAAGACAGTGAAGTGATCAGTGTGGCAAACATCCAGTCTCAACTGGGTAGTCGTTTCAGAATTACTGGTGCTGGCAGCTTGGCTGAAGCACAAGAGCTTGCGTTACTGCTACGTGCAGGTTCATTGACTGCGCCAGTGACCATCATTGAAGAACGTACTATTGGCCCATCTTTGGGTGCTGAAAACGTAACTAACGGCTTTGCTGCTTTGGCACTTGGCCTTGGCCTTACGCTAACGTTTATGGCGCTATGGTACCGCCGCTTAGGTTGGATCGCGAACGGCGCATTGGTGGTTAACATGACCACATTGTTTGGTTTGATTGCGCTGCTACCGGGTGCGGTATTAACTCTGCCGGGTATTGCGGGTTTAGTACTGACCGTTGGTATGGCGGTGGACACTAACGTGCTTATCTTCGAGCGTATTCGAGACAAGATGAAAGAAGGGCGCAGCTTTGCTAGCTCTATCGATCGTGGTTTCGATAGCGCATTCTCGTCAATTTTCGATGCTAACGTCACCACCATGATCGTTGCTGTGGCTCTATATACCATTGGTAATGGACCGATTCAGGGCTTCGCTCTGACACTGGGCTTAGGTCTTCTAACCAGTATGTTTACGGGCATTTTTGCTTCACGAGCGATCATCAATTTGGTTTGGGGGCGTGACCAACGCCACGACGTAAGGATTTAAGCATGAGTATTTCAAATATGACTATTTCAAACAGCAGCATGACTCGCCTTCGTAAGGTGATGTCTGTGATTTCTATTGTGCTGTTCATGAGCTCTGTGATGCTGGTGGCAGTGAAAGGTTTTAACTGGGGCTTGGACTTTACTGGCGGTGTGGTTGCCGAGGTTCAACTCTCTGATCAAGTAACCAAAGATGCGTTAAAAACCAAACTTGATACGGCTTTCCAACAAGACGTACAAGTGGTTGGTATGGCAGAACAGGATCGCTGGACAATTCGTTACAGCCAACTGACAGACGCGCCACAGCCAAACTTAGTGGATGCTTTGTCTTCTGTAAGTGACCAAGTAAAAGTACTGAACAGCAGCGTGGTTGGCCCTCAGGTGGGTCAAGACATGGTTGACCAAGGTGGCTTGGCGGTATTGGTGTGTTTCCTAATGATCATGCTGTACCTGAGTGTACGATTTGAATGGCGTTTGGCACTTGGTGCTCTTGCTGCAATCATTTACGACGTGACGCTTATCTTAGGTTTGTTCGCCTTTACTCAGTTTGAGTTCAATCTGACCGTGTTGGCGGCCGTGTTAGCGATTCTCGGTTACTCATTGAATGACTCGATCATCATCGCCGACCGTGTACGCGAAATGCTGCGCGGCAACCCAAACGGTGATACTGATAACCTGCTTAACGAATCGGTTAAAGCGACCTTCTCACGCACCATGGTGACTTCAGGAACAACGCTAATTACCGTATCTGCGCTTTGGCTACTGGGTGGAGCCGCGCTGCAAGGTTTCGCGATTGCACTGGTTGTAGGTATTGTCAGCGGTACGTGGTCTTCCGTTTCGGTCGGTATCACACTGCCCAAGTTACTTGGCCTACAGCCTTGTCACTATCAGGTGAAACCAGTAGTAGAAGTTGAGGGTGAGTATCCTTAGTTTCCTGATTGCTTAAGTTTTCTAATTGGATAGCGCTCAGCCTTAGTCCTCATTGACTAACGAGTGAGTTCAGCAAAGCCTTTCGTTTGTAGCAAGACGAAGGGCTTTATTTTTTATAAGAGTCAGTCAGTTAGTTAAAAGAGAGGCTATTTCAAAAAAACAATGGATTGAGCAGGCGAGCCCCAATTATATGAAGTATGTTTAGATGACGTCAGTAGA
>NZ_JBFRLX010000126.1:0-5492 GCF_041470165.1 Vibrio sp. 10N.286.46.A8 | reverse complement strand
AATGAGGCAAGGGAATGGAATATCGACATCAATGTCATGTAGGCGACCACGGTGATGCACTCAAGCATCCAGTATTGAGTGCACTGGTTAAATCATTAATGCAGCAACACTCTCGCCTCAATGTTATCGACACGCATTCAGGCACAGGGTGTTATGACCTCACTACAGCGCCAAGCAATCACGCCGGTGAGTTCGCTGAAGGGGTCGGGTACTTGTGGCGAAACAAAGCTTATCTTCCTCCAGCATTCGCTTCTTTTATGTCGGTGTTGGAATACTACAATCCGAATCAACTTATCTCTCTCTATCCGGGTTCTGCCGCCATCACTTACCAACAAGGCCGCAGCCAAGATAGTTTCTATTTTTCAGACATTCAGCAAGATGAAGCTGATTTACTGCAAACTAATATTGAGAGGTTACAGTGTAATCTTGATATCTCAAGCAAGCTGACTATTACCGCGGGTGATGGGCTTAAAGCGTTGCCTGACGACGTAGCAAAACACGATAATCATCACCTGATTGTTATCGATCCTCCCTATGAAACCGATTCTGAATATCTCGCAGTGATTGATGCCTTGGTTAAAGCGTATCAACAATCAGAAAAGGTATCTGCACTGATTTGGTACCCGCTTTACACGGATGACAAGAGCTCACTGATTCTGAATCACTGTGTTACTGCAGTGAAAGATGGTTTGCTGCCAAGTCCAATTAAGTCGGAGCTTCGCCTTCGAGACCCTAAGGGTGATGATCGCCTAATCGGCAGTGGTTTGTTGTTATTCAACCCACCACAAGGCATTTCAGGAATAGTCGCAGATACGCTTGATTATTTACACAGCCAACTCTCGACCAATGGTGAAGGCTACTGGCAAATGAGAAGCCTATAGATCTGATTTTTATGGGTTTTATGATGATTTTCGAGATGTAGATCGCTAAATCATTTCAATCTGTATGGTTTAAATTGACCAAACTCTAACTTTTATCGATTGATTTATCGCGATGAATCATATAAAAATAGTACATCAATGCGCACAGGTGCATACTGGCTCATAAGTTAAATAATTATCCCAAATTAATATCAGATTGTGGTTTACCCCCTAAACTGCATAAGGCTCGCACTAGTCACGCGAGCCTTTCTTTTGCCTGAAAGAAAACTTAAGGCATTGTTAGCACTTCAAAATCCACTACAACGCCGGATAATCGGTATAGCCTTTTTCGTTGCCGCCGAACAGAGTGGCGCCATCAAGATCGGATAGTTCACTGCCGTTTTGTAGGCGTGATACGAGATCTGGGTTAGCTACGAATGGGCGACCAAATGCGACAAGGTCAGCGTAGCCTTTGCTTAACACTTCTTCGGCGCGTTCTGGTGTGTAGCTGCCAGCGACGATGATTGTGTTGGAGAATAGTTCTCTTAGCTCTACACGGAAGCTTTCAGGTATCACAGGTGCGTCATCCCAATCGGCTTCTGATAGATGCAGATAAGCGATATTACGAGCTTGCAGTTCCTTTGACGCTTCTAAAATCGTTGGCACGATGTCTGGGCAGTTCATGTCTTTGAAGGTGATGAACGGAGCTAAACGAACGCCCACCTTATCGGCACCAATTGCATCAATCACTGCATCCACCACTTCGATTAGAAAGCGAAGTCGGTTCTCGCGGCTACCACCGTAGTTGTCGGTACGCTTGTTTGAGTTGGTTCTTAGGAACTGGTCAATCAGGTAACCATTGCCGCCATGGATTTCCACGCCATTGAACCCTGCCTCGACCGCTTTTTTTGCTGATTCAGCAAAATCTTGAACCACACGATCAATATCGGCTTGGGTCATCTCTCTTGGTTGGATGCAATCCACCATGTTGCCGTTACCATTCTCATCAGAGATCCAAACCTGCGTTTCTATAGGTGCCAGTGCAGAAGGTGCAATCGGCAACTCGCCTTTTTGGAAGGTTGGATGAGACACGCGCCCCACATGCCATAGTTGGCAGAATATCGCAGCGCCTTGTTCTTTAGCGGCAGAGGTGACACCTTGCCAACCTTCCACTTGTTCGCGTGTGTAAACGCCGGGTGTGAATGAGTATCCTTGAGAGTCATCTGAGATTTGTGTCGCTTCAGTGATGATTAGCCCAGCACTGGCACGTTGTTGGTAGTAAGTCGCCATCATTTCATTTGGCACGTTTCCAGGTTGGCTTGTACGAGCGCGTGTCATGGGGGCCATAACCACACGGTTTTGTAGTTCTAGATCTTTGAGTTCTGCTGTTTCGAATAATTTGCTCATGGTATTTACCTTGTGTCGGTCATGTGTTGATTGATTTAGCGTGCGGTGGTCACTATTTCGATTCCGCAGGGCTGAAGATAGAGTCGTTTTGTGGCTTTTCAGCTCGGTTGGCTTTTGCAATAAGCAACAAACCAATCACTGGGACAACAACGGCTGCGAATGGAATCATTCCTGCGCCTAGTTGGCTGTCGAGTACCATGCCGCCTAAGAAGCCACCGAAGGCATTGGCCAAGTTAAACGCTGAGATATTCGCGGTTGCTGCTAGCTCTTGGCCTTCGCCACCGTGGTTCATTACTCGAAGCTGCATAGCAGGAACGTTCGCAAATGATGCAATACCAAAGACAAATGCAGCTGCAACGAATAGGATTTTGTTGTCTACAACAAGGCCAACCACTACCAATGAAACGATCATCGCGATAGCCCAAAACATCGATGCTTTGCCTAAATCTTTGTCAGAAGAGCGTCCGCCCAAGGTGTTACCGATGATTAAGCCGACACCAACAATCACTAAGATCCAAGTGACTGATTCTTGACCGTAACCCGTGATGTGCATGGCGATAGGCGCAAGGTAGCCGTAAAGCGTCATGAAGCCAGACCAAGTAAAAGCGGTGATCGCCAAGCTGATGAGAAGCATTGGATTTTTGAATGCCAACAGCTGAGTTTTGATGTCTTTCGCTTCGCTGTGACCTGAAGATTTTATTGACGTTAAGATTGAAATCATGGCGATGGTGCCAAGTGCTGCCACGGTAAAGAAAGTGGTGTGCCAACCGAATTGCAAGCTCACCCAAGTTCCTGCGGGAACCCCAAGAACGTTAGCGAGCGTTAAGCCAGCGAACATCTGACCAACAGCACGACCTGCCATTTTCTCAGACACTAAATTGGTCGCGACAACGGCACCTATGCCATAGAAAGGACCTTGCACTAAGCCTGCGATAACGCGGCTTGCAAGTAGAAGTGGGTAGCTAGGAGCTAAGGCTGACAAGATATTACCGATGATGAACAAAGCCATTAAGCCAATCAGTACCATCTTCTTGTTAAAACGTGCGAGGTAGATGGTTAAGATCGGGCCACCAATAACGATAGCCAATGCGTAAGCACTGATTAGGTATCCGGCTTGACCTTCGGTGATCGAAAGGGATGTGGCAATTTGTGGAAGGATGCCTGCAATAACAAACTCAGCGGTGCCGATGGCAAAAGCTGCGAGTGTCAGTATCCAAACTTGGAATGGGATCTTTTCTTTATAGATCGCTTCTGGTTTCATAGTGAAGTACCTGTGTTAATTCTTGTTTGTTAGGACGTTTACATACACGCCCTAACGATTGTTCTTTGTTTCTTTGCGGAGTGTTAGCCGAGTAGAGCACCGCCATCGATGTCGATGATTGACCCCGTTACGTATGGGTTGTTAATCGCGAATAGATAGCCCATTGCGATATCTTTAGCCTCTCCGACTTTGCCTGCTGGTAGGTTGTTTTTCGCGTTGTCGTACATGCTTGTACGAGCTGAATCGTCCATGTTTTTGTAAGCCTCGGTCATCGTAAGGCCGGGGCTGACCGCGTTGACTCGAATCGGTGAAAGTTCTTTGGCAAGCACCTTAGTTACGCTCTCTAGCGCGGCATTAATCGCGGTTTTTACGTAAGTACCAGCAACCACTTTGCGTGACAGCATGCCCGTGGTTAGTGTGATTGAGCCGTTTGGAGTCATGTAACGTGCGGCGTGCTTGGCTACGTTTAAGCTTCCCCAAAACTTGGTATCAAATGCTGCTTTTGCGTCTGCGATAGCAACGTCTGTCACTTTTCCTGCGGGAGCGTATGAACCCGCGGTTATCACCAAGTGATCAAATGCACCGATCGATTCGAAGTATTCACAAACCGATTTCTCATTGCTGATATCAACGCCGGTGTGTCGGCTGGCAATGTGGACTGTGTTGTTTTCGTTTCTCAATTGCATTGCTAATGCTTTGCCGATACCTGATGTTCCACCAATGATGACGAATGTGTGCTTTTCTTGGTTTGTAAGTTCGTTGTTCATGTTCTGAATTCCTGCGTGTTCTGCTGATGGTTGTCATTATATTTATTCGACTAAATTTGATAATTGGCTAAAATATAAAATCATTATTCGGATTAACTGAATAGTAGGAGAGGTGAATGGACAAGTTTTCAGATATGGCGATGTTCGTGAGCATTGTTAAGCATCACGGGTTAGCAGCGGCGGGGCGAGAGTTAGGGCTTTCTCCTGCGACCATGACAGCAAGGCTTCAGGCGTTGGAAGAGCGTTATGGTGTGAAGCTGCTGAACCGAAGCACAAGACATGTGTCTTTAACTGACTCAGGGGAGCTGTATCACAAGGCGTGTCTGGAGATATTGGATAACGTCAGCGAGGCTGAAAACCTGATTCAAAATGGCGTTAAAGAGGTTAAAGGCCCACTAAAGATTGCGGCACCTAAAGACATCGGAAAGCAGTACATCCTTCCTATTTTGTCGGAATTTTGTCAGCAGTATCCAGACGTTATTCCCTACCTGTATTTGAACGATAATCTATCGAATATCGCTGAATCAGGCATGGACATCGTGATTCGCTACGGAGAATTGGTTGATAGTAGTTTGATCTCAAGACGCTTATCACCAAGCCGACGAGTGCTGTGCGCTTCACCAGAATATCTCGCTAGACACGGCACGCCGATCAAGCCACAAGATTTGGTTGAACATGACTGTTTGGCTATGCTTCGTAGCAATGAAGAGCTAAAAACATGGCACTTTCAAGATCATGATATGAAGAAGGCTGTGACGGTTGTGCCGAAGCGATTTTCAGACGATGGTGAAGTGATTCGATACTGGGCATTGCAAGGAGAAGGGATTGCGTTGAAGTCGGTACTCGATGTGCAAGATGACATCAATAATCAACGCCTTGTGACGCTACTTAATGGCTATATGAAGAACTTCAATACCTCTACGTCAGTATCGAGCGCCGACTTGAATGTGGTGTACATCAGCAAGAAATATCAGCCGAAACGTACTCGGCTGTTTTTGGATTATCTGTTTGATAATTTTAATGACTTGGTCGAGAAATCAGGCAGAGATTAATTATCGTTAATCTATTGAAAATGAAACCTCAATGACGATAGATCTATAGTGCCTTTGAAGCTTTATTGATCAAATAAACTCTATTACCGAATTGCAGTTTACCCCCTAAGTTGCATCTGGCTCGCATTAGTCACGCGAGCCTTTC
>NZ_JBFRLX010000125.1:0-7735 GCF_041470165.1 Vibrio sp. 10N.286.46.A8 | reverse complement strand
AAATGGCTCTATGGCCGTTGGTATTGAACAACTGAATCTAAAATTACCAATTAGTTCTTCGTTTGAGGCTACTGAGTCAATTAGTGAATATATTGAAAATTACATATAGTTGAGTGCTTATTTCTAATTACCAACCCTAGTTACTTTTAGTTGAGTTTAGTCTCTCCGGCGTCTGTACTTAAGTTAATCGGTAGCGTCATTTTTTAGTTAGCTCGCATTGAACGACAAGCGCGCTTCACACCTTTATACAGCATGAGGCTTACCAAACATGGAGAAGACCGTGATCGTACGGACTGCGACGAAAGAAGACTCAAGTGTCTTGTTAGAGTTTATTGAACAAAAAGCCGACTTTGACCGGAGTATGAAAGGGTTTGTTGGTGAAATCTCGACAACTATAGAGAAAATCGAACGTACACTATTTGGTGATTACGCATTTGCCCATGCATTAATATTGGAACGGAATTGTGAGCCTTTTGGCTTCGCACTGTATCACTATCGATATTCATCCTTCAGTGGAGAGCCATCAATCTGGCTTGACGACCTATTGGTTACAGGAAATCAAAGATCAAAAGGGTATGGCCGTGAACTTATGTTGGCTTTAAAGTCACAAGCGAAGTCATCAACCGCCTCTCACATCTCATGGACGGCAAGTCCACATAATAAGAAAGCGCATGATTTCTACAAAAGGTTGGGTGCAGAGGTTGAGCGAATGGATGGTCAAAGACCTTATTTCCGTTGGGCAATGTGCGATTCGTAAATGAATCAAAAGGGAACTATGAAAATAACGACGCTGGTTGATAACTCTCGACTGGATAACAGGAAAGATTTAGCCGTTGAGCGCGGACTATCACTGCATATTGAAACTGAATCGCTAAAGATCTTGTTCGATACGGGAAGTGGCGATACGTTTTGTCAAAACGCACCATTACTGGGTGTTGATATCAAGGATGTAGACCTCGCCGTCATATCACACAGACATCATGATCATTGTAATGGCACCGCTGATTTTGTTACTCATAACTCTAAAGCCAAAGTGTTTCTGAAAAATTGCGAACAGAAAAGCTATCATTTCCGGGCTTTCGGTTTCAAAAGTGATGTCGGGATCAATCCGGACTTACTAGAAAACAGCAACGAGCGGTTAGTCTTCGTTAATCGTACGACTGAGATCGCCCCAAATGTCTTTGCTATCACAGATATTAGCGTGAAACACGAACAACCTAAGGGTAATAAATACCTTTATACACAGTCGGAAAATCGACGGGAGCGCGACTCATTTGATCATGAATTACTGTTAGTGATTAAAGAGCCAGATGGTTTAGTTATATTCACGGGATGTGCGCATAGTGGCGTTCTTAATATGGTTGATACAGCGGTTACTCTGTTCCCAGGAGAGAGAATAAAAGCGGTTGTCGGGGGCTTCCATCTAGTGGGCTTACCATTGTTCAATAGTATTGGTGGCACAAAGCAAGACATTAGAGAGCTTGGATTGACGCTGTCTCAATACCCCATTGATAAACTGTATACAGGGCACTGCACAGGCAAGAAAGCTTATGGCCTGTTGAAAGAAGTATTAGGCGAGCGTTTGGAAGCAATGCCGACAGGTAGGTGTATTAATGTGTAGCGTTGGTCAAACCTTAGCTGTACGTTTGTCACTTGGTAAGAATTAAGGAGTTTTAAGTGAGTCAGGAAGTAAGAGTAGGTGTAGCTGCGGTTATTCTACGTGAAGGACGAGTACTACTTGGAGAACGAATTGGTTCTCATGGGGCTCATACGTGGGCAACGCCGGGCGGACACCTTGAGTGGGGTGAAAGTATCGAAGAGTGTGCCAAACGCGAAACACTCGAAGAGACTGGTTTAGTTGTTAGTGCATTTGAGAAGCTTTCTTTTACCAATGATATTTTTGAGAAAGAGAACAAGCACTATATAACGCTGTTTGTTGTTGCTTCTGACGCTAGCGGCGAACCAGAGATAACAGAACCTGATAAATGTAAGCAGTGGAAATGGTTTAAGCTAGATGAGTTACCTGAGCCATTGTTTCTTCCTCTGACGAATCTGTTGAGCGATCCGGTCATCCTTGGGAAGCTAGCGCAGTAAACGCGAATGATTGGAGGGCAAATCAATGAGAGCACCTTTTCAAGTTTTAGTCTTTCCCTACAAAACAGTCGACACCAAACCTCGGTTTTTAATCGTACGCAGAAGTGACAATAGTGTATGGCAGGCAATATCCGGTGGTGGCGAAAATGATGAATCAATTCTTGAAGCAGCAAAACGAGAGCTTTCTGAAGAAACTCAGTTAGTCGGTGATAACTGGCAGCAGCTTGATTCAATGTGCATGCTTCCAAAAGTCTTTTATGCAGGGAATCACAATTGGACTGAGCATCCATTCGTCATTCCTGAGCATTCCTTCTCAGTTAAAGTGACGAAAGATCCTGAACTATCAAGTGAACACACAGATTACCGTTGGTGCGACTACCAAGAAGCTATTGAACTTCTAACATATGACTCAAACAGAAACGCGCTTTGGGAGATTAACGAAAGGCTTTATAAAGCTAGCTAAAGTACACAGATTAATTAACTCTATATTAGAGTGGAAATCCTGATTAGATTCTTACTAATCTCTCGCTATTTAGTGAATAGGTAAATCATGACGTTACGAGTAGTTCCAGAGCTTTATTGTTTCGATATTAATGTGAGCAAATCCTTCTTTGTCGATGTGTTGGGATTTGATGTGAAATACGAGCGCCCAGATGAAGAGTTTGTTTATCTAACGCTTGATGGTGTTGATGTGATGCTTGAAGGGATTGCGGGCAAAAGTCGAAAATGGCTTTCAGGTGACCTGGAATTTCCTTTAGGGCGTGGCGTTAACTTTCAATGGGATGTTATCGATATCGAACCACTTTATCAGAGAGTTAACGAAAGCGCCGCTGATTCTATTTACTTAGCGTTAGAGTCGAAGTCTTATCAATGTGGGGGTTCGATCGCGACTCAGAAGCAGTTCATCGTTCAAACTCCTGACGGTTATCTCTTTAGGTTCTGCCAAGATATTCGTTAACACATAAGTATTATTAGCTACTCATTTATTACGAGAAACACGGCTAACTAAGTACCCGTATAAACAAGGAGAGTAGAGTGGTCAACATTCGTGAAATGGCAATTTCAGACTACGACTCAGTGATCGCGTTGTGGTGTCAGACAGAAGGCATGAGTATTCGCGATGCCGATTCGAAAGAAAGCATTGCGAGCTATTTAGATCGTAACCCTGGTCTGAGTTTTGTGGCTGAAAGTAACAACGAGATCATTGCCGCTGTGTTAGTAGGAACGGATGGACGTCGTGGGTATTTACAACATTTAGCTGTCTCGGCCAACTTTAGAGGACAAAAGTTAGGTTGTAAGCTTGTCGCAGAGGCGGTCAATGCACTTGCAGGGTTAGGCATCCCGAAGACCCACTTGTTTGTCTATAACGACAACATCAACGCTCAACAGTTTTACGAAAAATTGGGCTGGTTTCCTCGAGATGAAGTTCGAATGTACTCGTTTAATAGCTCGGATAATAGTAACGTTTAACCTTATAGATTCGCGCTGGCGTAGCTTGAATTTGTCACAGGTTCACGCGCACCTACCCAATATCAAAACAATTCTGGGGTAATTAGAAATGTTGTTTTCTAGTCTGTCTAAACCATTGGTTCATGGCTCCGAGTTATGTTCTGAACTGCTCAATTTCTTAACCGAGCATAAGAGTGATTTCGAAGAAAAGTTAATCCCAGACCTGTCATACATCGATGATATGGCACACGTGGTGGACGGTATTAAAATCAAAGACGTTCTACACATCAATGCGAATCAATACCGCCTTCAATATTCGTTTGATTGGGAGCTGTTTCTAGGTTGTTCAGATAGGAACGAAACTGGTGTCGAGAATGGAAGCGTTCTATTCACACTTGAGGATGATAACGTTCTTAATATCAACTTCCCAAACTACGGTTCTCGAGACACTAGCGATGAGCTCTAGTCGGTTTTTCGTGCGTGTTATACAGAAGGAACAACAATGATAACTATTGAAAGGCTTCAAGAATCACATGTGGCGTTAGTTCAGGCCATCCAACTCGCCGATGAACAGGTTAAGTTCGCTGGTACAGCTGCAGAGTTTTTATTAGACGGCAGTGAAACGACGCACTTGCACGTGATTAAGTCTGATAACGAAGTTGTTGGTTTCTTTAAGCTGGATATCGCTTACGCAGAGCACTACGAATTCTGCCCTGAAGGAAGTATTGGCTTAAGAGCTTTTGTGCTTGATAAAAACCAGCAAGGTAAAGGTTTAGGAACGGGCACGGTCAAAGCTTTGTTTCCATATTTAAAAGCGAATTACTCAGCGTATGAGTTGATTTACTTAACCGTGAATTGCAAAAATCCCGCAGCATTCAACTGTTATAAGAAAGGCGGCTTCGAAGATACCAATGAACAGTATTTAGGTGGCGCAGCAGGCCCGCAATTTATCATGCGCGGTCAAATCGTTTAGTCACATAAATAGGTTAATTGTCGAACGACAAACGATCTAGGGAGGGATCATGTCAATTACATCAGGAATAGCTCTATTTGTTGCGATGTTACTATCTGCAGCCATACCGGGACCCAGCGTTCTCGCAGTTCTGTCGAGGTCTCTAAGCTTTGGTTGGAAACAAGGCTTGTTAGTGGTGCTTGGCGTACTAATCGCGGATTACATTTTTATATTCTTAGCTTTGTCTGGTTTATCAGCTTTAGCTAGCGCAATGGGTGAATTTGCTACGGTAATTAAATATGTAGGCGTTACCTATTTGTTTTGGTTGGCTTACACAACATGGACGTCAGATGTTAGTGAATCATCGAGTACATCTTCGGAGCAAGGAACGAAAGCCTCAAGCGTGACTATCGGCTTATTGATGACAGTTTCAAACCCAAAGGCGATTTTGTTTTACATGGGTTTCTTTCCCGCATTCATAGACCTAAAAACATTTACCACAACAGATGTGATGATGATTTTGGTGATTTCAACTGTAGCTGTAGGTGGAGTATTGAGTCTCTATGCTTGCACTGCCTCTAAAGCTCGTTTTGTATTTCAAGGGCGCTCAGCAAAGATGCTATTGAACAGGTTATCAGGTGGCTTTTTGGCGACTTGCGGTGCTTTGCTAGCAACTAAAACATGAGTACTCTTAGGACTGTTTTAACCATAACACCAAACTAAGTGTTAACACCTAGTGTCTTTGCCTGCTTCATGGCATCATTCCACGTAGCTAAAACCCCAACAAGGTATGTTATGAAACAGAATATTGTCCACATTGCACTCGTGGTAAAAGACTACGATGAAGCGCTTGATTTTTATGTAAACAAGCTTAAGTTTGATCTCATCGAAGACACGTATTTACCAGAAGAAGATAAACGCTGGGTTGTTGTTGCTCCACCAAATTCAACCGGTGTGAGCCTGTTACTTGCTAGAGCTTCCAAGCCAGAGCAACTTGATTTCATCGGCAACCAAGCTGGTGGACGCGTATTCCTATTCTTAAACACCGATGACTTCTGGCGTGATTACGAACGCATGACGTCTTTGGGCATTAACTTTGTCCGAGAGCCTAAAGAGCAAGGCTACGGTACCGTTGCTGTGTTTGAAGATCTTTACGGTAACTTGTGGGATCTCCTTCAGTTAAACCCTGAACACCCTATGGCTAACAGGTAAGTAAGCTAAGGCTCATTCGTGTGTTGCTCAAGCTCAATTAAAGGAAGCTCATCGTGGAAGAAATCAAAGGCATTCTGCAATTCATGGTCGAAATTGAACAATTAAAGGATGTTCATCGACAGACAAAACCGGTTGGATTGGATCGATATGAAAACTCCGCTGAGCATAGTTGGCACGTCTGTTTGAGCGCTCTTATGTTGAAAGACTATGCCAATGAACAAATCGATATTACGCGAGTGATGAAGATGTTACTGATACATGACCTTGGGGAAATCGATGCAGGAGACACCATCATTTATGCCAGTGAAACCGAAGAAAACAAACTCAAAGAGAGAAACTGTGTTGAGCGCTTGCTGAAATCATTGCCAAGCCATTTAAGAACCGAGTATTTGGATTTATGGCTTGAGTTCGAAGCGGGTGAGTCACCGGAAGCCAGATTTGGTAAGGCGATCGATAGAGTGCCACCTTTGCTTCATAACATCCATGGTGATGGTCACAGCTGGAAGAAGCACAACATATCCAAAGACAAAGTACTGACCTTTAATGGCGAGCGTATCTCTAAAGGCAGTCGTGCTCTATGGAAAGAACTAGAAGTGCAACTTGAAGGTGCTGCGGACAAAGGGTTGTTAAAATAAAGTATTGAAAGGCCATGAGTTTTACGAGGTTCAAATGAAATACTTAGAAGTTGATTCTAGCGAAATCCCAATGGTGTTGTTACTTGAAGCTGATCCGTCAGAAGCAAGTATTGCGTCATACCTAAGCGAATCTTGGTGTTACGCGGCTAAACAAGATAGTGAGCAAGGTAACGAGATTGTCGGTGTCTGCGTCGTTAAGCCAATCGGGGAAAATATCGTTGAAATCTTTAACGTCGCGGTATGCCCTAAGCATCAGCAACAAGGCATTGGTTCCGGAGTGTTGAAATTCACATTGAATCAGTTAGCTCATAAACAGGTTGAACGTGTAGAGTTAGGGACCGGCACATTCGGTTATCAGCTTACGTATTACCAACGTGCTGGCTTTCGCGTCGACTCTGTCATCAAGAACCATTTCATCGATCATTATCCTGAACCTATCTTCGAACACGGCATTCAACATCAAGACATGCTGAGGCTATATATCGAGCTCTAACGATAATCTTAAATATAACATTAATATCTTATTTTCTATTGTTTACAAGGCTATATGCAAACTTCAAGTTCTAACTCTTGGTTAAGGTTTCATGAGTCTCTCTGCTAGCAGAGAATGGAAACGTGTCTATACTGACATGGGTTACGTCGCTGATTTTAGAAGTGGCGCTACGAATGTAAGTTTGATTAGGTTAAATCTCAGAGGTGACGATGAAAAAATTACTACCACTATGCGCCATTTTACTCTCGGCATCATTTTCAGCTACGGCTTCTGATGGTTTGATTAAATATCAAAGTAATTACTCAGTGAAAGAGACCGCTGACCGCTTTGAAGAAATCGCCAAAAGCAAAGGATTGACCTTGTTTGCGAGAATCGACCATCAGAAAAACGCGAGTAAGGTCGATCTTGAATTGAAACCAACCGAAGTCATCATCTTTGGTAACCCGAAAGTAGGGACACCATTAATGCAATGTGCTCAAGAAGTCGCGATAGATTTACCGCAGAAGGTGTTAGTCACGGAAGATTCCAATAAGAAAGTATGGTTGTCTTACAACGATCCTAATTACTTGGTAGAGCGTCACGCGATCAATGGCTGTGACAAAGTGATTCAAAAAATATCGGGTGTACTAAGTAAGTTGTCAGAAGCGACAGTGGCTAAAGCGAAATAACCCAATAGTTCACCAGCATGTTGGTTGATTTATCATGGTTGAGCAAAAGCTATTTTTCTCTAAAAGCTAATATATTTCCAAATGAGCAACTCTGGACATAAAAAAAACGGGCAGATCGTAGTGATCTGCCCGTTTTAATCAATCATCTTAATCACACTATGAGTAGCATGAATCAGAAGTGCTTATGCACAACATTTCTTGTATTTCTTACCGCTACCGCAAGAACATGGAT
>NZ_JBFRLX010000124.1:0-36977 GCF_041470165.1 Vibrio sp. 10N.286.46.A8 | reverse complement strand
ACTACAACACATCCAGTCGGTTGTGAAGCTAATGTAAAAGAACAAATTGCTTACACAAAAGCTCAAGGCCCAATCGCAAATGCACCTAAACGTGTACTCGTTGTTGGCTCTTCAAGTGGCTACGGCTTGTCTTCACGTATTGCGGCTGCATTTGGTGGCGGCGCTTCAACTATCGGTGTTTTCTTCGAGAAAGCCGGTACTGAGAAAAAGCCGGGCACAGCTGGTTTTTACAACTCAGCAGCGTTCGATAAGCTAGCTAAAGAAGAAGGCCTGTATTCAAAAAGCCTTAACGGCGATGCTTTCTCTAACGAAGCTAAACAGAAAACAATTGACCTGATCAAAGAAGATCTAGGTCAAATCGATATGGTTGTGTACTCACTGGCATCTCCAGTGCGTAAAATGCCAGAGACTGGCGAAGTGATTCGTTCATCTCTTAAACCTATCGGTGAGACTTACACATCTACAGCGGTAGATACAAACAAAGATGCGATCATCGAAGCAAGCGTTGAGCCTGCTACTGAAGAAGAGATCAAAGACACTGTTACTGTAATGGGCGGTGAAGATTGGGAACTTTGGATCAACGCACTTTCTGAAGCGGGTGTTCTAGCTGACGGTTGTAAGACTGTTGCTTACAGCTACATCGGTACTGAGCTAACGTGGCCAATCTACTGGGATGGCGCGCTAGGTAAAGCTAAGATGGATCTAGACCGTGCAGCGTCAGCGCTTAACGAGAAACTAGGCCAAACTGGTGGTACTGCGAACGTTGCTGTTCTTAAGTCAGTTGTGACTCAAGCAAGCTCTGCTATTCCTGTTATGCCTCTTTACATCGCTATGGTGTTCAAGAAGATGCGTGAAGAAGGCATTCACGAAGGTTGTATGGAACAGATCTTCCGTATGTTCAGCCAACGTTTATACAAAGCAGATGGCAGTGCAGCAGAAGTTGATGAAGTGAACCGTCTACGTCTAGACGACCTAGAACTTCGTGATGACATTCAAGAGCATTGTCGTAACCTATGGCCTCAAATCACAACTGAAAACTTAAAAGAACTGACTGACTACGTTGAGTACAAAGAAGAGTTCTTGAAGTTGTTCGGTTTCGGTGTTGACGGTGTTGATTACGAAGCTGATGTAGAGACAGCTGTTGAATTTGATGTAGCTGACATCTAATTCACAAATCAAATAAACGAAATAGGCGCTCATTGAGCGCCTATTTTTTTTGTCTATAGTTTGAGGAAAGTAGTATAGAGGTGTGGAATGAGAAAAGAGATTAAGTAATAAAAAATGCACTAACTCAACGATGAATTAGTGCATTTAAAATATCTAATCTATAACGCTGAATAAACTAGCTAATGATAATGATAAAGGTACCCGCTAAGGTCATCAATATATTGGCTATCGCGTACGTACCCGCGTACCCCAGAGCTGGGATAGTTGAACGAGCGTGGTCATTCACTATGTCCATCGCCGGAGCACAAGTTCGTGCGCCAATGATGGCTCCAAAAAGAAGAGCTCGGTTCATCTTCAGTGCGTAAGCGCCGACTAGGTAAGCGAAGAATACCGGCAGTACACTCACGATAAGTGCTATCCCGATAACTTGCGGACCCACTTGGGTCAAATGCTCAAATATCTTACCACCAGCGCTCAAGCCGATACCGACCATAAAGAACATCAAACCGAGATCTTTGACCATATTCAACGCCCCTTGAGGAACGTAACCGAAGGTAGGGTGGTTCGCTCGTAAGAAGCCAAGCATGATGCCCGATAGAAGAAGACCAACTGCATTACCTAAACCAAATGAGACTTGGCCGAATGTCATGGTGATCAAACCAAACAAAATACCCAGAATGAAGAAGCTACAGAAAGCCGTCAAATCGGCCATTTGGCTGTGAATCGAGATGAAACCAATTTTTTCTGCAAGGCCGTGAACACGGCTCTTTTCACCACTCACCTGCAGTACATCACCTTTAGAAAGTACGATGTTTAAGTCCATCGGCATTTCAATTTGAGCTCTTACTACGCGGTTAAGGAAACAGCCGTATTCCGATAAGTTTAAGTCAGATAAACGCTTACCCGCGATGTTGTCGCTTTTAACGACGATCTCTTCTTCAACGATTCGTAGATCGAGAAGGTTACGGTCAAAAACTTCTTTACCGTTTCGGAAACTTGGATCAAGACGAGCGTGGCTGTCAGGGAAGCCAACTAATGCGATTTCATCACCTTCTTGCAGAATGGCATCGCCATCAGGGTGGGCAAGAATACCATTACGTCGAATCCGCTCGATGTAGCAACCAGTTTGGCGATAGATGCCAAGCTCACGAAGGTTCTTGCCATCAGTCCAGGTAATTAGCTCTGGTCCCACACGATAAGCTCGGATAATGGGTAAGTAAACCTTACGCTGGCCAGAGGTGCCTAGGCCGCGCTCTTGAGCTATTTGTTCTGCAGAGTCGTGCAGGTTTACTTTCTGAAGCTTTGGAATAAGGCGGGCAAACATAATCATACTGATTAAGCCGACTAAATAAGCCATCGCGTAACCTACAGAGAGGTTTTCTATGACCAGACCCAAGTCCATGTTTCTTGGTACTTCAGCTAAACCTGAATTGAGTGCATCTTGCGCACCAACTAATATTGGTGTTGCAGTTAGTGCTCCCGCCATCATGCCTGCGGAAAGTCCGAAACCAAGACCTAAATATTCGCTGCAAAAATAAGTAAGGGCAATAGCCGTAGAAAGTACAACGAGGCTAAGAATGAGGTAATGCTTACCGTCTCTGAAGAATATACCGAAGAAGTTGGGGCCAGCTTCAATACCTACACAGTAAATGAAGAGCATGAAACCAATCGTGAGAGCGTCGGCGTTAAAGGAAAAGCCAAGATGTCCCATGATAAGAGAAGTAATCAGAACACCGATTGAATTTCCTAGTTGGAGACTACCGAAACGAATTTTACCAATGGCGAGGCCAATAGATAACACAACAAAAATGAGAAGGATGGGGTTTTGTTTTAACAGCAAGACAACGTCGATATTCACAGTGATTGCTCAATAATTAGCGTGAAACACAGGATCAGTTTGAGGAATGAATTGTATCTAAATATAAATAAATTATAAGTGCTATTTTCAATTTTATTCGATATTGACCTTAATCTTACTCCGGTTGAAAAATTGTCATAAAAAAGCCCGCTGCAATGAGCGGGCTTTATATCAATCATACAGTCTAACTATCTTATTTATTAGCTGTTTAAGGCGTTAGCCTCGATTTTCGTTTGAGAAATCCCAGCTTAGTCGAAAAGACCTAGGTTTTCTTTTGCGTATGCTTCAAATTCTGTGCAGCCGCCAATGTGATCTTGGTCGATGAAGATTTGTGGCACTGTGTCTACAGGTTTACCAACGGTCTTCTCTAGGTCAGCTTTGCTGATGCCTTCAGCGTGGATATCAACATAACGGTAGTTGAAGTCATCGCGTTTAGCTTTAAGAGTTTCAGCATGCTCTTTTGCACGAACACAGAATGGACAAGCAGGGCGACCAAAAATAACTACAAACATTTAATTTCTCCTAAATACGGGATGAGGCTCGTTAACTCATTTATGTTAACTATTCTTTTATGAATGCCACTCAAAATTTCTTAAAACCAACTATGCCTCAATGGCATGGGGAAATAAAGATAGAATTGCCTCTTAATACGATAGGTTTTGCCTATCAGCGCAAATATTAATCATAAAAGGCTAGAGTCTTGTTTACTGCCCACTGTCATCGAGAAGTCCCCTCAATATTAGTATGTGAATTCCCCCTAAGATTACAACTTTAGTCGATATTTAGTGCGACAAGTTGCACCTTATCAAAAAAATCAAACGCAGAACGAGGCATCCTTTATCTAGGTATGGAACCATATTCTGTAAGCAGTCTGAAGTAACGATGTTTTAGTGCATTCGTATTTGGGGTGCCGAGATTGTGTTGTAAATACGAAAATCAAATTTCAAATGTAAAATCCAAGACACCAATTTCCAAAAATCAATTTTCTAAAAACCAAGAGTTCGCAGTTTTGTTCGGTCATAGGCGCAGGAGGCACCATGTTTCAATTTATGACATCTACAAAGATCATCTTTGGTGATGGAGCACTCTCCGCTTCATTGTCTCTCTTTAATCAATACGGTTACAGCGTGCTATTGGTGACTGGCAATACATTAGAGCGCACTTCAATAGTCACTGACTATCTCGATGCACAGAGTATGCGCTATCAACACATTGCCGTATCCGGCGAACCTAATATCAAAATGGTTGAAGAGGCGGCTATTTCTGCACGTCGATTTAAGCCAGATATGGTTGTCGCTATGGGGGGCGGTAGCGCCATCGATATGGGCAAAGCGTTAGCCGCGGTTTTACCTAACCAAGGTAGTTTGTATGACTATGTTGAAGTCGTTGGGCGTAATGTCCCTCTTAAAACCAAACCGCTTCCGTTCATTGCGATTCCAACCACAGCGAGTACAGGTGCAGAAGTCACTAAAAACGCGGTACTGAAATCAGGGCAAGACCAAGTAAAAATCAGCCTTAGAAACCCAGACATGCTGGCTGACGTTGCGATTGTTGACCCAACCCTAACTCATGGTACGAATCTGTATTTATCGGGGCGAGGTGCTATGGACGCATTTACCCATCTAATGGAAGCCTATGTGTGCGGTGAACCGAACCCACTGACTGATATGATCTGTGAAGAAGGCTTACGTAAGCTGAGTGGTTCTGTCATTCAGGCGTGTATCTACGATGAACCTCAAGCGCGTTCTGATCTCGCGTTTTCCTCTATGTTAGGGGGAATAGCGATAACTAACGCCAAACTTGGCGCTGCGCATGGTTTGGCTTCTGCGCTGGGTGGCAAAATCTCGGCTCCTCATAGTGTGATAACAGCGCGCTTAGCACCATTTGTGATGTTAGAGAATATAGCTGTTGCGAAAGAACAGCAGAGGAGTGACATCCTAGCGCGTTATCAGCGAATTTCTCAGATAGTGACAGGTAACGTAGAAGCAACAGAAGAAGATGCGATTTCTTGGTTGTCTGAAGTGTTGGATACGCTCAAGCTTCCAACTTTACTGGTATTTGGTGTATGTGAAGCCCAATTTGATGAGGTGTCTGCCGACGCGCTCAAATCGGTGGCGATTAAAGGGAACCCTTTACCGCTGAACCAAGAACGACTCGTACATATTCTGAAGAAGGTTTGCGAGAAGTGCGGTTGTGTAGAAGGGCGTCATGAGGGAGCTTCAATGAATCAAATTGAGCAAGAGCCTGCCGCCGAGTCGAGCTTTACCATTATCAATTCTTATGCGTCCGAGAACAGCGTGGTTGAGAAGGGCAATAGCTGGACTATCTAACAGTCTTCAATCTGCTCTTGGCATAACCAGACACAGCACAAACCCATCACGGCATAACCCATTTAAACAGACAAATAAAAACGGAGCTCTAGGCTCCGTTTTTCAATTGAATTTAATTCTTAAGCTCACATCTTAACAGATTAGAACTGAGAGTACTTTTCGTAACGTGAATCACGAAGCGACTCTTTTACTCGTTTCAGGTTCTCTCGGAAGCCAGAACCACGACGAAGCGTAAAGCCTGTTGCTAACACATCGATAACCGTCATCTGAACAACACGACTTGCCATTGGCATGTAAACGTCAGTGTCTTCCGGTACATCCAATGAGATAGACAGAGAACTCGCTTTATCTAGCGGAGAGTCTTTTGCTGTGATAGCGATAACTGTCGCGCCGTTTTCACGAGCTAAGTTCGCAATCTCTACTTGGCTTTTAGTGCGGCCAGTGTGAGAGATCAGAACAATAACATCGTTATCACTGCAGTTAATGCAGCTCATGCGTTGCATCACGATGTCTTCGAAACAAGTGATTGGGATATTGAAACGAATGAATTTGTTTTGAGCATCTTTGGCTACAGCAGAAGAGGCACCCAGTCCGAAGAACGAAATGCGTTTTGCTTGAGTCAGTAAGTCAACCGCTCGGTTTACTTGCATCGCGTCTAAACTGTTTTTAGCAACATCTAGACAAGCCATAGTTGATTCAAAAATCTTATGCGTGTAAGCATCTGGGCCATCATCTTCTTCAACATTACGGTTCACGTAAGGTGTACCGTTCGCCAAGCTTTGAGCTAGGTGAAGTTTAAAGTCAGGGAAGCCCTTTGTGTCTAAACGACGACAGAAGCGGTTAACTGTAGGCTCACTCACGTCAGCCATTTTCGCTAAGGTAGCAATGCTAGAATGAATTGCAGTTTGAGGGGAAGCCATGATTACTTCGGCTACCTTACGCTCAGACTTGCTGAAATTTTCCAGGTTTTTTTGTATTTTTTCTAATGTATTCATAGTGTTCACAAGGGTATAGAGAACAACTTGCTAGTTAATATCTTTTACCAGGGGGTATGGCTGAAACAAATATAAGAAAATACAAAACCAAACTTATATTCGGTATTGTAAATTCTACTGCATCAAAGAGATATCAATCTAACTAGCACCATAGAGTCAGTATAAACCCAACATACTATTCACTAATACAAAAACACGGCATCAATGCTTAAGAATATGACAAACCTCAACAAAATTTTAGAAAACTACAGAATTGGAAGAGGGTTTGAGCAAAAAGAATGCAAATTGAGTATGAACTGACAGCTAAGTTACATCAAAAAGAAAGAAATTTTCAATTTGATGCAACTAAAATTGAATGGCTAGGCGTTGATTAGCTTAACCAATTTGGTGATTTTACTCATCAAATTGGGTGCTAGTTTAGAGATTTCACGCTGTTCTTCAAGCACTGAAGAGAGAATATCGTTGCCCGTCAGTGGATTTGCTAATACTACACGGAAAACGATGATTGGCTGATGCGCCCATATTTCGGGGTTTAAGCGCGTTCGCGATACGAAAGACTTGCCCGTTTCACGTTGCTTCTTCTGAATAAACTTGGTCAGTTCATTCAGTAGCTCATTCAGTTCAACACGCTCTGGTGCTTTAGCCTTTAGTAGTGCTGCTTTGACTGATTCAGGCACATAGCGATAGGTCAGTAGGCAAAGCTCAGGCTCTGAAACCAGTTCGAAGTCGTTTTGATCTTTAATCAGGTCAGCAAAGTAGCGCGCTTTATTGATGCTCTGGTCGATTAGCAGTTCATACCCAGGGCGACTGATGATGTGCATTGAGGCGTAGACTAACATTGCCATACCTGAACGAGAGCCTTCTAACGTATGGCTACCTAAGTCTTTTGAGCCTTTGCGAAGGATGTATTGAGCGTGATGTTCGATTGCGGTCATCGCATCTGGCTTCTTAAACAAAACCATGCCAGCACCCATAGGGATATAAAGCTGTTTATGTGCATCAATCGTAACTGAATCAGCCAATTCAATACCATCAAGTAGGTGACGATGGTTGTTCGACATTAGAGTCGCACCTCCCCAAGCGGCATCAACATGGAAATGACAATCGGATTCAGCACACACTTCTGCAATGTCTCTTAGAGGGTCGATATTACCGGTTTCGGTTGTACCAGCCACACCAATGACAGCGAAAGGCTTTATCTTATTCTGCTTGAGCTGTTCAATCTTGAGTCTTAGGTCGTCCGTACAAATGCGGTTGTCGTTATCTGTTTTAACAGACACTAGACCTTCTTGACCAATACCAAGGACGTCCGCTGCTTTTTTCAGAGAGTAGTGACCACGTTCAGAAACCAAGATAGCAAGGCCTTCGTAGCCGTAGTGCTTCATGGCTTTAAACAAGCCTTCTTTTTCCACACCTTTGAACGAACCTTGTGCTTTTAGCGCGTTGTTACGTGCAACCCAAAGCGCTGTTATGTTCGCGATGGTACCGCCAGAACAAAACGCTCCTAAAGAGTGGTTGGCACTGTGCATCCAGCGAGAATAAAACTGGTCGCTATCCTGATATATCAGGCGATGTAACATACCCAGAACTTGACGTTCTAGGGGAGTGAAAGCTTTTGAGGTCTCGATTTTTACTAGATTCTGATTTAGCGCAATCATGATTTTAGACAGCGGCATCAGGAAATAGGGTAGCGCAGACGTCATGTGACCAATAAAACTTGGCGACGACGTATGTACAGAATGAGATACAAGAGAATCGAGGAGATGCTCGGTATGTTCTGAAACAAACTCAGGCTGCTCTGGGATATGAGCATTCGAAAAATCTTTCTCAATCTCACGTAATGGCTTTTCTTCAGCCACAATGTGTTCTCGTAAGAATTGATTCAGGTTTCGTGAAAGTTTGTCTTCGATTTGAGTGAGTGTTGAGTCTGGGCCTTCTGGTACTGTAAAGATACGTAGAAGACTGTCAAAGCTAACATCTGCTGTTTTTTGTTCCGTAACCATAGCAAGCGAGTTATTTTTCTTATATTGACGCGAGCGGGATAATCTAAACGAAAACGGGAACAATGTCCCGTCTTAATTGTGAAATCCAACTTCCCATAAAAGCATAGTAAATTAAGGGTTATTTACACTTAATCGCTTCTAGTTTGGCGATCGACTGGTTGTAACGCTGCAGTGCTGTATCGATTTGCTTAGGGTGACTAAGCAGCTCAGCAAAGGCGGAACGTAGCTCGTAGTTTTGAGCGTGAGGTGTTGATTGGCGGTCGTCGAACGTTGTTTTCGCAATTCTACCAAGTTCATCATCACGTGTTGATAACGTCTTAATGTCGTGTTGTTCCAGTTGCAGCCAGCCTTCTACCGGTTGCTCTGTTGCCACTTTGCTTGAATCGTTCACAAGGTAGTAGTTTACCGCAGCGCGATTAAGCTCGAAGTGGTGCTTACGACCTTCTAGGAACCACTCGCTTACTTCTGTCAATTCTGGGTATTGCTCAGAAGTTAATGTAGCGAGGTCAGCATACCAACCTAAAGAGGCGTCGATGTACGCATCATATTTTTTTGCTTGGCACTGATTTGTCTCAGACATTGAATCTGCTGCAAAAGAGAAAGTCGAAGTTGAAGCTAGCAGTAATGCGACGCAAAGGCGTTTCATAGCGGTTCCTTTTGTAAGTTTATTCTTTTTATAACGTTGTCGTTACAGATTACCGTGATCATTATTTGTTGAGCAATGACACTTAGTGTCTTTTTATTTCGGTAACTGTATCGGTGTCTTGGGCATCGGTATTCGAGTTGCATTCTAATCTAAAACAAACGCTATTCCTGCGATCTAGTTAGCAAGAGATACAAAGAACAACATCAAAATCGGGACAAGCAAGCTGAGGATAAAGCCACTGACTATGGCGACTGGCACGCACCGAACACCACCTGTGGTTTGAATGACAGGTAATGTGAAATCCATCGCTGTTGCGCCTGCATAACCAATCGATGTGCATGGGTAGCTCCGGATCAGCACAGGAATAAGTACCAAAGCAACTAACTCTCTTAACAACTCAAGCATGAAAGAAGCGCCGCCATAAATAGGACCAAAGGCATCGCCCATCAAGATACCGGCTAAAGAATACCAGCCAAACCCTGAAGACATTGCCAAGGCTTTGAACAAAGGGATATCAAGGATATAAGCCGCAATAATACCACCAAGCATTGAGGTGGCGATGATTGCGATTGCGATTACCATACCGTGCTTGTTGAGTAAGATTTGACGAAGTGTTAGTCCGCTATTGCGTAACTGAATGCCAATAAAGAACAGTAGAACAAACAGAATCCATTCACTCGCGGTATCAACCCAATCAAGGCCAATAGGCAGAACTAAACCCGCAATAAGGCCGGAACCGACCACTAATATGAGTTTGGCAGACTCCATCGCCATAGAAGACAGGGGGAGTTTCTTATTACAGCTGTCTGTCTGGAGTGGCAGTAACTTATCAATAGCAGGTAGCGCCATTAGATTACAAACGCTTAAGCAGACGAAGAAAGTGGCCGTGTATAGAAGAATTGTCTGCAGGTTACTGCCTAGGTTATCGAGTGCGGCTAAGCTAAGTCCCATTAACGCGAGAATCACGTAGATCAACCGCGAAGTAGAGCGGTTGATAAATTCTAGCGTCTGAGCGTTCGAAATTGAAAAAAGATACCCCACGACGAGTGGCGCAAATATAAAGATCATCCCTGTAAACATGCTTTCCCCATTGCATTGACTTCATATTGCATTTACTAGCAATTTAACAGTAACTTAGAAGCCGCTAGTATTGATCACGTCACTTAGCTTTGCATTAAAATCCTGTTTGCTCAAGTTGCTTAATTTATAAAGTACTTCCGCTCCTGTCACGTTTAGTTCTACTTCGTGCTCATCAATGTTCTCATCCTTGTTTCTAAACATCAGTAGGTGGTTAGCTATTCGCGCAATATCAAGGTAAGACACCTCGCGCTCTTCGTGATTATTAATGGTGTTGCTGCACACATCGATAAAGTCGCTGTCGAAACCCCAGCGTCTAAGGACCAACTTACTGGTTGCTGAACATTGGCCTTGGAATATTTGCAGTGCGATGTCGTGATCTAAATAGTTCCCGTTGTCTAGGTAGAGGTGATATTCACTAACCAAACAGAACAAGCCAATGTCTGCAAGTAACCCAACAAGTAGTGACTTTTCATGCTCTAGATAACGGTATTCGGTAGGGGATAGTTCTTTAAATAGGTTGGTGACTAACACCATAGTTGCGGCGAGTTCTTTTGATACAGAAGCGCTCTGAACCAATAGCTCGTTGCACTCTTTACTCAAATTGACGGAATGTTTAAGTTGTTCAATAGCCTGAGCCGTGACAATGTCACGCACTCTCAATATACCAAGACGCGATACGGCCGTCATAACATCGACACAAGTAATATTGCGTCTGTTGAAGACAACTGAGTTAGCAACTCTGATCACGATTGCTGTCAGCCCTGGGTCTTCAAGTAAGCACTCGGCAACTTCGGCGACGCCTGTTGGTTCAAGAGTACATAGCTTTTGAATTTTAAGTACAACCTCAGGAATCGGAGGAAGAGTTATTTTTCCCGCTGAGATGGAATGTCCAACAAGTTGGGCAAACTCGGATTCTAGGCCCTTAAGGAGAAGAGCTTTATTTTGTGGTAGCCAGAAAAATGATAAATGATTCATATTAAGAGTAAGAACATGTATGTCGTACCATTTTACAAGCCGCGATGCTGCGAGGCAATACTCATCGAACCACATAAGCTTTGATAACTTGAACGGGGGTATCACTAAGAATTAAATTCTTGGCGTGATTTGATAGTTTAATGTGATGTAAATCATTAAAAGCAAGGATATTCAACTGATTGATGTGAACTGCGCCCTGACTTATTTTTCTTTTCGAAGTATCATTTATTTCAAAGGTGACAAACGAAACCATAATATTCACCTAAACATTAAATAGATTTAAAATTTTTCGCATAAAAAGCTGCTTGTCTGGCGATCAACCTAATCGGGGTAATTTGATTAAGGATCAACGGATATGACCGAGACAGCATTTATTAATTACGTGAATCAATTTGGTGAACATCAAAAGCGCTCTATGTTTGGAGGTATTGGCCTCTTTCAAAATGACGCTATGTTCGCTTTGTTGAGTGAAGATTGTGTATTCATTCGAGGTGGGAAGTTATTAGATAAAAAGCTGACGGGGCTTGATTGTGAAAAGTATCGTCACGTAAAAAAGCAGACGACAGCAACCGTGAATTACTACGACATCACGGATCTCTTTACGTCTGAGCATCCTGAATTGGATAGTATTATTCGTACTTCAATCGATAATTCAATTCAGCAGCGTAGCTTCAAAAAATCATCTGCGAGCCGTAGATTAAGGGATTTGCCTAACATGCAACTGACGTTAGAACGCATGGTTAAAAAGGCTGGAGTGGATGATGTTTCAATGTTTATGCAGTTGGGTGCATCTGAAGTGTTTAATAAGGTTCGCGAAGCGTACGGAAACGATGTTGACCTAAAATTACTTTGGAAGTTTGCGGGTGCAATTGATGGTATTCACTGGAAACTATTACAAGAGCCACGCAAGCAGCAATTATTAAAGAGCTGCCACTAAAGATATCGCCTGTATATGCATAAGATTACTGTTTATATATAAAAACCGAGGGATTTCCTCGGTTTTTTGTTTCTATCTAGCCCGTTTTAAAGGCTAAGCTCTTATTAAGAGCTTTCTCGTTTTACTTAAAGCTTGAAACGAGTCGTGAACATTAACTGATCACCGTAGAAATCATTGATACGAACTTCTGCACCTAGAGAGAATAGTTCTGTAGAGTGGAAACGAACGTAAGCAGAACCGATCCAATCATCTTTATCATCGATAGAAACGTAACCGCCTTTGCCGCCAACTTCTAGTTGTGGGCCAAGCCATTGACGAACACCAACGTTGAATTCCATACCAACATCAGGAGAGCTTTTCGCTGCTGGTTGAACTATACGAGCTAGCATTTCACCCGTTAGATCTGCCCAGTTGTTAATTGGAGCGTGGAAACCAAGACCTACAGCAGAGTCGTAATCGCCTTCAAATTCTGAATCGATACGCGCTACTGCGTGAGCATTCGGGTGGATTGACTTACTGAACGCACCACCAAATGTAATTGGGCTCGCACCGATACGAGCGTCAAAGTAATCGTAGCTAAAGTTGCTCATTACTTGTGCTTGTTCATTTGGTTGTCCATCGACAGCTAGTGCTTGGCTAGAAGCCAATAGCATAGCGGTAGTAAGTAAAATTTTGCGCATAACGACCGTAAACCTTTATTAGTGTTGATCCCTTTGGTTTGATAAAAAATAGCCAAACCATAAACATTGAGACAGTTTAATCTAACTCGCGGAAAAATAACCCATAAAAATGCAATTCATTTGTCATTTAGCTAAAAAACAAGCAAGTAAAGTACTGCTCTGTTACAGAGATCTCATGTTTTAGGGTTATTTAACAAAATCTAGTATCCATTCACTTGTTATCGATAACTATTAGATACATTTAATTTACTCGCTGTTATACAAAATACACTTAGTGTCAAAGATGCATCGCGACTAACTAATCGCTATTCATCATCTAATCACTATTCAGCAAACAACCTCTATTTACCAACCTATCGCTATTCACTGAAACTAGTTCGCTTGTCCGACATTGATGTCAGTATGCGCTCAGTATCTAAAATGGAAGTCCAGTTTAACAACTGCTTGTCGTTTGCAATGACATAGTCTGTCAGTTGTTGAGTAATCGTGTCTCTAAGTTGATCGCCTTGCCAAGGTTTTGAAATATAAAAATCAAGCGCCGCGTTGTTAATTGCTGTGACGGTATCTTCTAGCCCGGCTTGCCCGGTAAGCAGTAGTTTGCGTGTCGGCATTGTAGAATCGTGCTGGTTAAGTTCGATAAGAAAGTCGATCCCCGTTTTGTCAGGCATGATGTGGTCACACAAGATTAAGGCGAGCTTAATACCTTCCTGTCCCATTTCTTGAACGACTTGCTTAGCTTCATCGACCGATTCGGCACCTTCAACAATAAAGTTGTCTTCAAATGGTGCTAAATCTTGAAGGACACTATTGAGAACTTCAGGTTCATCATCGACACATAAAATTAGGTACTTATTCATGAGGTGCTCCTTCTTGTTTGAATGGAAGCCACACTTGCATGTGTGTATGGCTGCCTACCTCAGACTCCACCAAAATAAAACCTTGATGAGCCGAAACGATTTGTTGAGAAATGGATAACCCAATCCCTAAACCGAAGTTGCCTTCTTTTTTGGTCGTGAAGTTTGGGTTGAAAATAGTGTTGATGTCTTCTTTGGCGATACCGTGTCCAGTGTCCGATATTTGCACTACAAGAAACGTGTCGTCACCTTTAGTTTCTTGAGACGTGGTGATAGAGACTTTGCCTCGCTCTGAAAGAGCATCAAGTGCATTAGAGAGAAGGTTGGTCCACACTTGTTGCAGCGAGAGCGACTGGCACAATAGAAGCGGCAAGTCGGTGTCGTAGTGTTTTTCAAGTTGGTGATGTTTGAGCCTGTTTTCAAAGATCACTAACGTATCTTCAAGCCCTTCGTGGATATCTGTGTAGTGGCGGACCTCTTCATCTTCTCGGGCATAGCTTTTTAGGCTTTTGACCATATCGGCAATACGTTTGCTGCAAACTTGAATTGAGCGGATAGAGTTTCCAACATAGTGATAATGCTCTAAGTCATTGAGCAGCTCTTTGCCTGCGACAGGGGAGTCTTTTAAGGTATCTAAAACCGCGGAGTCTTGGCTCAGGTTCAGTCTTACGGCTTTTTTGGCTAGCGCACGATCATCGATAGTAGAGGTGAGGTGCTTTACGAGTTGTCTTTCTTGAGCCGTTGATAGTGGCTTCGCCATTTTTGAATGTGCTAATACATCCGTCCCTTTATTTGATTCTGGGAGTGCCGAGTTCTCGAGTATTTGATCGAGATGTTCAGACAAGGTTTCAATACTTCTCAGTATGGCTGCAATCGGGTTATTTAACTCATGTGCGACACCTGCCACGAGTTGGCCGAGCATCGCCATCTTCTCTTTCTCGATCAATTGTTGATGTGCAGATTCCAACGATTCTAGCGTTTGCTGAAGCTGGATCTTATTGTTGATGCTTCTTTGTAAGCGTCGGTTAAAGTGACGGAGCAGTAGATTGGTAAATAGCGGTAGCAGAGTGTTGTTTGAATGCATCACCTGAGCAAAGCTATCTTTATCCAGTTTGATGACTTGGGTCTGAGTCAGAGTAATCGCAGTAGAAAACGAAGGCTCACCCGTCACGAATGACATCCCTCCGACAATATTGCCCTTAGAGTGACGCACAACTTCGCGTTGCTGCCCCAGTTCATCTTTTTTATAGAGCGCCGCTTCACCTTCAATAATTAACCAAAGAAAGCGATTATCTTCGCCCTCAACCGTCAGCAGATGCTCTGGTGAATAATCACGAATGGCCTTGGTTTTATCATCTTTTGAAAAGACATCCTGCAGAGCACTGACGACGCGTTCTGCAAGGGCATTGTCAGAAAGCTGGTGGTAATCGTGAATGAAACCCGATTGGAAAGAGTGAATCTTTTGTTCAATGTGCGCTCTGAGTAAGCGCTGTTGATCCAATGCATCGCTGTAAGAGAGCAGGTTTTCTGAGTCGTATTGGATGACAAAAGACGTTAGCTCTTTTTGCGCTGATTTGAATAGAACCTGATCTTGAACTGGCTTGGTTAGACAGTGGTTGAGCCTGCCTTCATTTACAGCGGTTAGAATGGATTGAATGTCTGACGAAGCGCTGACTAATATCGTTCTTGCGGTATTACTATGGGGCAGCTGTTCGAGTTCAATCAGAAATTGCACGCCATTAAATTCAGAATGATGATGAGTGATCACCAAGGCTACGGTTTGGTTGTGATCATGAATATCTTCTAATGCGTGATGCGCGTCTTCTATGTTCTCGGCAGTATAAATATCGAATACAGAAGCCAACGGAGCCAACTCCGAACGTATTCTTTCAATGCTAACCGGATTATTGTCCAAACAGATAACAGCGTATTGATTCACAGCTCAACCTTAATAGTAGCGACGTCTCTAGCCTAGCAAGAACCGCCGAATAAGGATGAGAGCTAGCCGTTAATTTATTGAGGCAATCGAAGTATCGAGCAATAGACTGATTTAACTCAATGTTTCTTGTTTGCTACTGATGGGTTAGACTAAAAAAAACAGACACGTGTAGAAAGAGAACTCATGGAACAGTTAAGAAAAATTGGTGCAATTGGCGGCGCAATCTCATTGGCACTTTGTTGGCCACTAGCGGTTGGCCAAATTGGACAAAATGCCATTACCGATGGTGTTGCAAAGCTTAACAATTCAAGCATTCAAGCGGAGATCGTGGAGTACGATAGAGGTTACTTGTCTTCTAACGTAACTACTCGCCTAACTGTGACCGATGAAAACCTGAAAGAACAACTCGCGATTGATGGGCTGCCGAGTGAGTTTGTCATCAATAGTGCGGTTAGCCACGGTTTGGTGAGCCTGAATGCACTGTCGACGTTTGATAATACTGATATTCTGCCTCTAACTCTGACAACTAGCACTGAGCTAAACGGCAACACTGACTTTAACTTCGAGTTAAGCCAGTTCAATCATCAAGGTTCTGATGAGAATGGTACTTCGGTATCAATCACGAAATCGAATCTGTCTGGCCATGCCACTGTTTTAGGGCAAGTTGATTACGAGCTTTCAATCCCTTCAGTTCAAATTGATTTTGAAACCGGTGAAGAGGTAACACTGTCAAACCTAAAAGGTGTAGGTTCAGGTCAACAAGCGAAAGGCTACTGGTTAGGTTCTCAGAATTTTACTATCGATAGCTTCTTGGTTACAGACTCTGCAATGCAGCCTTTCATGACCATTGAAAACTCTAAGTACGATTTTGAATCACATCTAGATGAAGCGACTAAGCGTCTGCGCAGCAACCTTAAGCTGGATATCGCAAACATCGAGACCAGTGAAGGCCAGTTGAACAACCTAAACGTCGATTTCGAAATGTCGAAATTGGATAGCGAATCGTTTGAGAAAATCTTTGAGATTTACCAATCTAATCCAGTAATGACGCAAGAAGACGTTGCCGAGATCATTCCATTTATCGATATCCTGTTTGCTAAAGGCTTCGACCTTTCAATGAACAATATGTCGTTAGATCTAGGTAAGGGTCAATTCGAATCTAAGTGGTTAGTGAGCGTACCGGAAGGAACCGAAAACATCAGCAGTAATCCTTCGATGATTGTACCTGCATTAAAGGGTAACGTTCACTCTAGCTTCTCAAATGAGCTTGTTGAAGAGTACCCATTCATCCGTGAAGGTATTGATGAATTGCTTGTGATGGAAATGATCAAGGAAACAGAAAGTGGTTATGAAATCAGCGCTGACTTGGAAAATGGAAACCTAGTGTTCGAAAATGGACAAGAAATTCCATTAATCGCTCTACTTATGCCGGTTTTTGTTCAATAAACAGAACAGGCTTGAATACTGATAGGGTGATTTAGCAGGTTCAGCTTAAACATTTTATACGGTACAAAACAAAAGAGGTCTTAAGACCTCTTTTGTTGTTTTTATGTTGGGTAAAACATGGTATTACTTGCATAGTTATTATTTAGCAGGAGCAATCATCCCCATGGAACTTACATTAGATAACGTATTCAACTTCAGTGCTGGCCCAGCTGCACTGCCTAAACCGGTAATGAAACAAGCGCAGGCGGACTTTATTGATTGGAATGGTTTAGGGACTTCCGTGATGGAAATCAGCCATCGCAGCAAGGAATTTATTCAAGTTGCTGACGAGTCCGAACAGGACCTACGTGATCTTCTGAACATCCCAGACAACTACAAAGTTCTTTTCTGTCAGGGGGGCGCTCGTGCTCAATTCGCTGCTGTTCCTCTAAACCTTTTAGGTGACGCGACGAAAGCGACTTACATTGATGCGGGTTACTGGGCAGAAAGTGCAGTGACTGAAGCGAGCAAATATTGCGAAATCGATGTATTCAACGCCAAGACGTCAATTGATGGCAAAGCAGCGGTTGTTCCAGCTAAAGATTGGAAAATTGACCCGGAAGCGGCGTATGTACATTTCTGTCCAAATGAGACCATCGATGGTATTGAAATCAGTGAGCTTCCTCAAACGGATAAGCCAATCGTAGCGGATATGTCATCTAACATTCTGTCTCGTAAGATCGATGTGTCTCAGTACGGTGTTATCTACGCTGGCGCTCAAAAGAATATAGGCCCTGCTGGTATTTGCATTGCTATCGTGCGTGATGATCTGCTAGAGCTAGCAAACGACGTATTGCCGAGCATTCTTAACTACAAAGTACTTGCTGAAAAAGACTCAATGTTCAACACACCGCCAACGTATGCTTGGTACCTATCAGGCCTCGTATTCAAGTGGTTGAAAGCTCAAGGTGGTGTTGAAGCGATGGAGCGTGTTAACCAAGAAAAAGCAGCGCTACTTTACAACGCGATTGATGATTCTGCTTTCTACAAAAATGATGTTCATACGGCAAACCGTTCAAGAATGAATGTACCTTTCCAATTAGAGAAACCAGAACTAGACGCTAAGTTTTTAGAGTTGGCTGATGCTGCTGGTCTGAAATCACTAAAAGGCCACAGAGCGGTAGGTGGGATGCGAGCATCACTTTACAACGCGATGTCTCTGGAAGGCGTGCAAGTATTAGTCAGCTTCATGAAAGACTTTGAAGAGAAATACGCTTAATTAAGGCGTATTTCACAATAAGAGGAGCGAAAGCTCCTCTTTTTTTACTTGCTGAAAAGGAAGGGTATGAAGAAGTTAGGTACAGTAAACAGTGTTTTGGGCGGTAAGGTTGTTGCTTTTGCTCACGGTACACAGAGTGCTATCAATAAGCAGGTTTTATCTGAGCGCCAATACACCACTGAGCTTGGATTTATTAACGATGAGCAAGGCGACCCTCGCTTTCATGGTGGTATTCAGAAAGCCCTTCATATCTACCCAAGCGAGCACTACTTAATTTGGCAGGAGGAGTTGGGCGACAAAGCAATCTTCCAATCTGAAGGTGCATTTGGTGAGAACATAAGTTCAAGTGGGGTGACTGAAGCTTCCATTTGTTTAAAAGATAAGATTCGAATTGGTTCAACCTTGCTGGAAGTTTCACAAGGTCGTATGCCTTGTTGGAAGCTCAATGTACGATTCGATCAAAATGATATGGCGAAAAGGCTACAAGACACCCTTCGAACTGGCTGGTACTTCCGTGTTTTGGAAGAGGGTGATATCGGCTCCGGCGACGAGATTATCCTGTGTGAAAGACCTTACCCAGAATGGCCGTTAAGCCGGGTTATGGGTGCGGTGTTCACGGGTTGTTTGGATAAACAAGAGCTTAGAGAATTGGCGGAGCTGCCTCTAGTGGAATCTTGGGGCACGCTCGTAGAACGTCGACTTCAAACTGGCGAAGTTGAAGATTGGGAAATGAGATTGGTTGGCCCGACAGCCGAGTAGACTTTCTATTCATGCTTAAAAGACAATCATGCGCAAAACAAAACGCTCACTATCTAGAAGATGTGAGCGTTTTTAGTTCTGAGGTGAGCGCTTATTAGTCAGTAACTAACAGCGACTAGTTTATCTAGCTATAACCAGAAATCTTTAACAGGCATATCAGGGCTAAAATGGTGCGCAATCTGTGCTTGTAGAAGCTCCGCTGTCGCAATCGCATCAGTTAACGCATGATGCGGAGTATAGTCAGGCAAGTGGTATCTACGACGGCTCTGACCAAGCCTTACTGACGCAGGCTTCTTACCTTTTAGCTTATTCCATAGACCGCCGGCCAGTTTGTTTTGGATTTGAGATTCAATCTCGAGCGTGTCGAGGACTGGAAACTCAATTCCTTCACCTAATCTGACCTTCAACGCGTTATCCAAGAAATCACGCTCGATGCGGCGATAATGAACGACTGGGATATGGCCGCCCATTGATTCTAAGATCTCATCTAATACTTCACTTAAGTCTGGCGCATCAATGATGTCGTTGTGAGTGATGCCATGGATAACAACCGAGTCTTCTTCCAATTTCTGCTTTGGTCTCAGGGTCCAGTGCTTGGCTTGTCTTAGGTAGATTCGATTTAGCGTAAACGGAACTAGACCAATGGTAATGATGCCATCTTTGTTTGGGTTTAAACCCGTTGTCTCAAAGTCGACAGCTAAGAAAGTCACTTCTGATAATGGCGTATCAGGTGCAGGAAGAGGCTGGCTATAAAATTGCTTCAAGCGTTCATCTCTCGCTCGTTCGAGCTTCTGAGCAAACTTAAATGGCCAATCAACCGCTGGGGATCTGAATAGTTTGTTCA
Source organism: Vibrio sp. 10N.286.46.A8 (assembly GCF_041470165.1). Classification (NCBI taxonomy): domain Bacteria; kingdom Pseudomonadati; phylum Pseudomonadota; class Gammaproteobacteria; order Vibrionales; family Vibrionaceae; genus Vibrio; species Vibrio sp. 10N.286.46.A8. The sequence goes on along the minus strand of NZ_JBFRLX010000124.1, from coordinate 17,206 downwards.
TAGCGCCTACTTAAACTTATTGCTGGCTTGATAACGGAACTTAAGAAAGTTCTGTGCATTGCTTAATATTTGGAATGCATCCTTTAGATTACGTCGCTCGAAGTCAGAAAGGTTCTCTGGTTCGATGTTGTTATCCGGTTCGATGTTGTTGTCGACATCGTGTGCTTGGTGGCGAATACGAACTAAAGAGATAAATTCCATCGCATCTTTCAAGTCTTGAGCTCGACCTTTTGGCAAAATACCTGCGTCGATAATGTCATCTAAACGTTCGAATGAGTTCTTAGAGCGAGATGCGACTGCTAAAGAGTGAACACGGATTAGATCGGCAAGTGGTGCGGTACCACGACGTTTAAGATTGATCGAGTTGTTATGACGACCATCTTTCTCCATTACGAAATCTTTAAAGAAACCCAGAGGCGGTGTTCGGTTGAGTGCGTTACGAGCAAGACACGCCAAGAAACGGTTGTTCTTACGCGCACGTCTTACAATAAAACTATTTAACTGTTCTGCCCATTTTAAGCGGCCATAAACACCATCTAAATCAAAGAAGATAGAGGCGTTCAGTAGTGCTTTCGGGTTTGGATCATCAATCCAATCAGCGAAGCATTCTTCCCATTGTCGACGTGTCATACGCCAAGTTGGGTTAGTGGCCATGATGTCACCGGTACAGTACACATAGCCACATTGGTCTAAGCCATCACAAATGAAGGTCGACAGCTCTTCAAAGTACTTACCGTGCTTTTTCTCATCGTAGGTATCATCAAGAATAATGGCGTTATCTTGGTCAGTAACGAGCAGCTGCTCATCACGCCCCATCGAGCCGAGCGCGAGGAAACAATAAGGGATCGGCGCTTTACCGAGTTTATCTTCGGCTAGTTCAATAATTCGTTGTTTAAAGCTACGGCCAATTACCGACATTGCGGTACCCACCATGTGGGCGTTGGCGTCTTCGTTAACCAAGCGCACAAAGCTGTCTTTTACTTGCTCAGAAAGGACTTTAAGATCTTCGATGCTTTGCTGTTGGAAGATGCTGCTTACCAATAACAGCGAGTTTTGAGATTCGTAACGTACAATATCGGTCGCTTCAATAATACCAATAGGCTTCTTATCTTTTAGTACTGGTAGGTGATGCACGTTGTAGCGAAGCATGGTCATCATGGCTTCGTAGACATAGGCATTATGATCGAGCGAGATAACCTCTGCTGTCATTACACTTGATACTTCATCCGATGGATCGAGTCCTTCTGCTAAAACTCGGGTACACAGATCACGGTCGGTAATGATGCCAATAACGGGCGTCGAATCGTCTTCATCATCTTCAACAATATCCGGGTCGATGATCAGCAAAGATGAAACATTATCTTGTGCCATCATGGTAGCAGCTTGTTGGATGGTTCGTGTTTTTTCGATCATTGGCGCTTCGCTAGTCAGCAGCGTCTTTACCTTTGACGTGGTTAGATCGTTAGCGTCGTTGCTGTCTGAGTTAGCCTGACGCAGTCGCGCATTATCTTCTACTTCGACAAAGTCAGCGAATGAATCATAGTTGTCGTAGAGTTCTTGGAAAATAGGTTCAGGGATACAGTAGAGTAGGGTGTCTTCTGTTGCTTTTACCGGGAAGCGAACTTTATTGTTGGTGAGTAGCCCCATTTGGCCAAATAAGTGTCCCTCATCCAGCCGGTTATAGAGCTCACCTTTACGACGATAGACTTCTACTTCGCCGCTTCGAACAATGTAAAGGTCGTTAATCTGATCACCAAAGTGAATGATAGGGGTATCTTGGCGGTAATAAGAAATTTCGACGCTACTGGTCACTTTCGCCAACATCTCCTCTGGGAGTTCTGTGAAAGGGGGGTATTGTGCCAGAAAGTTTTGAATCTCTAATAACTCAGCATCCATAATGATCATCCATTGGTTTGTATGATTTCATGGTACAACATTTGATAATATTTTGCCGTCACAAATCAATCTGTGAGCTAAAACCTTTTTAAAGTCTTAGGGATAGACTAATCTTTCAAATAATAGGGTGACAGTTAAAGGATGATAGGAATGCCGAAGTGGAAACTTAGTTTAGTGTCTGCAATTTTTATGTTTTCTTCAAGTTCGTGGGCCGAAACTCACAGTGTGGATATTCTTGATTATGACCATATATACGCCACCGCTCATTCGGGAAGTTTGAATGAAGATGCAGGCAGCAATAACAATGCATCATCCTATGGATTAGGTATTAGCTATGCGATAACGGATGATTGGCTATTGTTGGGTGACTACAGTGCTCGTTTCATTCACCCAGATGAATCAACAACTCGAATGGATACCCTTATGCCGGGCATTGGGTACCGTTACAGTATTAAGCGAGATCTAGATATAGTGGCTTACTACCTGCTTGGTATTACTAAGGGGGAAGTCGAAGATAATGGAACTAACATTACTCGCTCGTCTGACACGGAGTTTATCCAAGGAATAAAAGCGGAACTCAACTATGGCTTTGCGAAACGTTGGATAGCTAACGGCAGTGTACAAGTGAATCGCAGTGACTTGTTTGACGAGGAAGTCTACCACCTAGGTTTACGCTATTTAGTGACCAACAAATTTGCGATTGGTGGCTCTTACCAACACAGAAATGGCGAAGGTAAGATTCGTAGTGAACGCACTAACGAGCTAGGTGTAGAGTTCTTCCTAGAGTATTAGTTAGCGATATATAGACTAAGCGTCTTAAAAACTGACATATAAAGGAGACAGACACAAAAAAGCCAGCTTAATAGCTGGCTTTTGCATATCTATTGGTCTGCAAGTGCAGGTTTCTTTTTCGATTAAAGAACCGCAGCGATGCCTTTACATAGAGGACCCATATTTGACTTCGTCATGCCCGCTACGCTGATACGGCCAGAGCCGACAATGTAGATTGCGAATTCGTCTTTCAGGCGAGTTACTTGCTCTTTGCTTAAACCAGAGAAAGAGAACATGCCGTTTTGGCGCTCGATGAATGTGAAGTCTGCATCAACACCTTCAGATTTCAGTGTCGTTACGAATAGCCCGCGCATCTCTTGGATACGGTCACGCATTTCTGCTACTTCTGCTTCCCATTCTGCACGTAGATCAGCATCACCAAGGATGTGAGTAACGACAGCACTGCCGTGCGCTGGTGGGTTAGAGTAGATAGAGCGGATGATGCTCTTAACTTGAGAGAACGCTGTTGTTGCTACGTCTGCAGATTCTGCAACCAGAGTGAATGCACCCACACGCTCGTTGTACAAGCCGAAGTTCTTAGAGAACGAGCTAGCAACAAGAATCTCTTTGTTGTGTTGAGCAAAAATGCGCAGGCCAGCTGCATCTTCTTCAACACCTTTAGCAAAACCTTGGTAGGCAAAATCGAATAGAGGAAGCAGTTTCTTCTCAGCAACTAGCTTAGCAAGTACTTCCCACTCTTCAGTTGTTGGGTCGATGCCTGTTGGGTTATGACAGCAGCCGTGAAGAAGAACGATGTCGCCTTCAGAAGCTTTCTCTAGGTCAGCAACCATGCCTGCGAAGTCTTTGTCTTTGGTTTCAGCGTTGTAGTAGCTGTATTGAGCTGTTTCGATACCGGCAGCAGCGAAAACGCCGTTGTGGTTAGCCCAAGTTGGGTTACTGATCCAGATTTTCACGTCACCCAGTTGGCGCTTGATGAATTCACCCGCTACGCGAAGTGCACCTGTACCACCTGGAGCTTGTGCTGTTTTAGCGCGTTGAGACGTTACGATCTCTGCATCTGAACCGAAAAGCAGTTTCTGAACCGCTAGACCGTATTCAGCGGTACCTTCAATCGTTAGGTAAGATTTGGTTTTTTCGTTTTCAAGAAGTGCAGCTTCTGCTTTCTTTACTGTTTTAAGTACTGGCGTTTGACCTTCTTCATTTTTGTAGATGCCAACACCAAGGTTAATTTTCTCTTCACGAGAGTCTTTTTTAAATTCTTCAGTAAGGCCGAGAATAGGATCGGCGGGAGCTGCTAACACTTTTTCAAACATAATCTTCATCCATGTCAATTGAGAGGGAGGTAATAATAACTCCGGTATTTATACCTTTCATACAAGGTTGTTACAACTCAAAACCTAGAATTTATTAAAACGATTTATAACCAACAGCTTCGAAAATTTGATTTATGGAATTTTTCGGCATTTCCATTTGAAATGACTGTGCGTCGATGCGGTTTTGTTTAACGTAATTCATTGCTAACAATGTTGTTTTTGTTCATGTTTAGGGCGGTAAACATGAAGGAACTCTTTAGAATGAAGAAAACACTGAGTCTGTTTTTCGTGGCTTTAGCAGTGGTCACTGCTGGGGGCTGTAAAGATAGCAAAAATGAAGGCCATAAACCTATGGTCTATAAGCCAACGAAAGCATCACCGTCAGAGCTTTCTGTTGAAATTATTGTTAATGGAAAAAAGCGTACGTTAGAGCTGAATCGTTACTCTATTCGTGAGCCCGATATGAAAGTATATCTATGGGATCATCGTATTAACGGGAACGCCCCTTCGAGTACTATTAAAACTCCGGACATTCGTGTTTACCGAGGCGTTGATACGAGTGATGAGAATACTCAAGTTATAGCGGCTCTTACCACTAAAAATAAATTATATGTAACTGCTTTTCGTGGTAGCCACCGAGTTTGGTCGATCAAGGATGCAGCGGTAACTGGTGGTAAATCAGCGGGTACTATCCAACCGCTGAAGTCTAGCTTTTCTTCTGTGTCTCGACAAAACAGTATATTAGATGCGGTTCAGAAGTCGATTAAGCCAATAGACAAAAATCCGGATAACCCAGTTTCGGGTCTAGACAATATCTTACCAACAAATATGTCAGACATTAAACTGAGTAAGATAAATGCATTTGTTCAAATTAGTTACCAGACTTTTAAAGAGCAAGCTGACGGTAACTTTGATGATGCTATGGTTTTAGCTGATTACTACATAAACTTAGTGGACTATGTGTATAGTCGTGATGCGTTAATTCGATTCTCTATGCAAGATGTTCTTATTGAAACATGGGGGCATTTAAGGAGTCACTACAATAACTGTATAAAGAGTAGCAGTCACGATAGATGTAAAGACTGGGGTTACCAAAATGAGAATACCTCAATTAAAAACGCAACACGACGTTGGGTGGATGCCCAAAGAAAAACGCGCCATTGGGATGTTCGACATCGCATGATTGATTTGGTAGGCAGTGGGGTTGTTGGTGTGAACTGGGGATCTTATGTTCGCTCGATGGGTCAATTGATTCAAGCGGATGGTGTTGTTTTACACGAAACCTCACACTATTTAGGTACGGGGCACCATACTGGTGGCGAGGAAGAAACCTCACAAGGTGGTGAAGCGCACGTGGGAGATATTGGTTTTGTCGGTTACAAAAACCGTGTAGCCAGACGAGCGATTGTTGGCCCTGCTGATTACCCGTTACCCCCATCGGCTAAAATTGATCACTTTGGTGTGTTGCGTGATACAGCGAAAACATTAGATGTGTTGAAAAATGACTTTGATGCAAATGGTGATTCGATATCGATAAATAAAGTGGACTCGCTTACCGTTCAAGGCGGTCAAGTTAAGATCGTCGGAGATAAACTGGTCTATACCCCACCGAAAGGGTTTGTGGGAGAAGATTCGTTCTTTTATCAAATCACTGACTCAACTAAGCATCATGGAAAACAATTGTATGATCGTGAAGAGGTTCATTTAAGAGTAACAAGCCCTGGTTTGTACGCTAGATTCGGATTTGAAAGCGCGATTGAAGATTTTTGGATTCCTAATGAACAGACCGGACTAGCAAGTCAGCTTCATGTTAGTCGTGATTGGCGTTCAGGGAAGGATGTTTGGGTTGATTACTCACAATCAGTGACTAACGATTCCTATGGAAAGACATTAACGCTGGGCGCTCATGAAGCGGTAAGGTCAATCAAAAGCAAATACGATGTACCTGAGTCGTTTAAATATAATACTCATTACGGTCATGCATTTGATCTCGGTGATGATAGCTTCACGGTTTCATTGAAAGTGAAAGTTGGAACTAGACTTCCTCATGACATTAATTTGGTTAACCGTGGAATGGAGAGAGAAGGCTACCACTTACGACTACTGAAAGATGGAAAACTAAAGTGGTACATGAAGTCTCGTCAATACGCTATGCATAAAGGCGGTACTGATTACCGCATTGTAAAAATGACGACGGAGTCACCTTTACCTGCTGATAGCGCATGGCATGCAATTGCTGTGCGAGTTGACCGAACAACGAATCAAGCAAGCTTATGGGTTGATGGGGTTAAACAGTCGCTTGTCGATGAAGCGCAAAATGAGGTTAATCTTCCTAAAGGTTATGCTGGTTTATGGGGCGGAGGTAGCCGAAGAGCGTCAAGTATCAGTCAAGGTTTGACTATCGGGCAAGCATGGTGGGATACGGACGAAGTACACAAGCAGGAGTTACAAAAAAGCCAGAGCCGCTATTTGCGTATCGATAACGTAGAGTTGAGGTCATTTGCACTTACAGATGATCAGATATCAAAATTGACCAACAACAATTATGTGTATCCTTATGCACCGCGTCCATATAATGGTGAAGGCATTGCTTTCTCAGGAAGCAAAACACTGAGCTGGAAATTGTCTAAGTCATCGGCTTACAAGTTAATGATTAGCCGTGATGGAAAGTCTTGGTCTACTGAAAAAATTGGTAATGGTAGTTCGGGTTCACATACTGTCGCGCTCAATGCCTCCGATGAGGCGCTTTATTGGCGTGTCGACGTGAACGGTTCTGTCGGCGAAGTGTGGTCGGTTCGAAATAATCTAGTTAATGGTCGTCAAGAAGTCGCATTCAGTCACTCTGAAATTAGTAACGGTGCCGCAATACCTGATTGTGAAGTCAAATCAGGTGTAACCTGCTTATTTGGTTGGCCAGCAACGCAAAATGGTTATAACGACTTATATGGTAATACTTGGACAATTGACAACGGCGGGACTACTAACTGGGAAGGCCATATATATCTTGGTGGTAAACAAAAAACGTTGAGCTTACAAGTTGATACTCCAACCGGTGAGTGGTCTGGTGTTCGTTTTCGAGCAGCTGCGGCGGGCAAAGGTTGGACCGGTGCGGACGATTACCCTTCAGGTACACTGAAGCTGTATGCAAATGGGAAGGAAGTATGGAAAGCTTATAATATCGGTGATGAGGTTTGGACTAAAGCAGGTACAGAGTGGGCGTCACTGCCTTCTATCGGTACTTACTCAGTAAGTGTACCTCGTAAAGTGAAATCTGATATGTATGGCGTTCACTTTATTGATCTCCCTGCAAATGTCACACAGCTCAAATGGGAATATGAAAGCTCACGCTTAGATAGCAAAGGAATGACCCCCGGAGCCGTTATAGGAGGCGTACAACTAATAAGGTAGTACTTTTCTTTTAAACTTTAATAGCCCAGCGTATTTGTACGCTGGGCTTTTTTATTTACATAGTTAAATCACGCTCCCTTTTGAAAGACAGTCCTTTGATAGGCTGTACGTTGGCGTTGTTTTGTTCAACGTAATTCATTGCTATTACTATGGTTTTTATTCATCTTTAGACTGGTCGATATAAGGGAACCACATAGAATGAATAAAATACTGAGTCTATGTTTTGTGGTACTAGCGGTAGTCATGGCTGGTGGGTGCAAAGATAGCAAAAACGAAGGCCATAAACCTATGGTCTACAACCCTACGAAAGCATCACCCCCAGATCTTTCAGTGGCAATTACGGTTAATGGTAAAAAGCGTACGTTAGAGCTCCATCGTTACTCGATCAGAGAGCCCGATATGAAAGTATATCTTTGGGATCACCGTATTAATGGGAATGCACCATCCAGTACTATTAATACGCCAGCGATTCGTGTTTATCGTGGTGTTGATACCAGTGATGAGAATACGCAAGTTATTGCCGCACTGACCAGTAAAAATAAACTCTATGTGACAGCGTTCCGTGGTAGTCAAAGAGTATGGACAATTGAAAAAGCGGACATCATAAGCGGTCTTTCCGCTAAGAAGCTAACAGCAACAGCTCAAAACTTAGCTTCGGTTACGCCGCAGTCTGCAATTTTAGACAACATGCAAAAAGCAATTAAAACCGTAGATGAGCACCCGAGTGCACCAACATCGGGTTTAGATAACTTAATTGCTAAAGACAAAACGCAAGTTCAGCTGCACAAAGTAAAAGTGGCAGTTCATGTCTCTTACCAAGCGTTTGTTCAAGAAGCGGATAGCAACTTGGATGATGCGATGGTGCTCGTCGACTACTACATTAACTTGGTTGATTATGTTTTGAGTCGAGATGCTTTGTTACGTTTCTCTGTCAATGATGTGTTGATAGAAACTTGGGGCTATCTGGACGACCATTACCAAACTTGTAAAAAAAGTGCTTCTCATGACGCTTGTAAGGCGTGGGGTTACCAACATGAGAATGAACCTATTCGAGTTGCCGCCATAAAATGGTGGGATGAACAAAGAAAAACGCGAGGCTGGGATCTTAAGCACAGAATGCTTTGGCTGAAAGGAAGCTGGATAGGCGGCGTTAACTTCGGAAGTATTGTTCGTAGCCCTGGCAAGATGATAGATTCTGATGGTGTTGTGTTGCATGAAACTGCGCACTACTTAGGTACTGGCCATAGTACATCAGCTGAAGGTCACGGTATTCAAGGTGGTGAAGCTCATGTAGATGACATCAATTTCACGCGTTATAAAAATAACCGCCTAAGAAGAAGCTTGGTTGGCCTTGCAGACTATCCTTTGCCTCCTTCGGCTAAAATCGATCACTTCAGCGTAAAACGTGATAACACGACTAACCTAGACGTACTAAAAAATGACTTTGACGCTAATGGTGACACGGTTTCCCTCCATAAGGTTGATAAATATTCTGCTCAGGGTGCAGAACTTAGTGTCAACAATGGAAAAGTAACCTACAAAGCGCCAAAAGGCTTTATTGGTGAGGATGAGTTCCACTACATCATTACTGATGGCAAGAAACTGTTCGATCGTGACGTTGTACATGTCAAGGTTACCACTCCAGATCTATATGCTCGTTTCGATTTTGAAGACGCACCCGTTGATGACTTATGGATGGTGAATGCTCAAACAGGTTTAGCTGGGCAAATTGCAGTAGTAAAAGAGTCGAGTAAGCAGGCAATTTCTGAAGTTTGGGTTAACCAAGGTTACGCGAATTCGAAAACACTTAAGCTAGGGGCTTTTGAGTCTGTAAAATCTAACTTGTTAGAAAATGATGTTCAGGATTCTTTAAAGTATAAGTTCCATTATGGGCATGATTTTGACTTTGCTGAAGACGATTTTACGCTATCACTCAAAGTGAAAGCTAATGTAAAACTAGAGCATTCAATAGACTTGGTTAGCAAAGGGATTTGGAGTGACGGTTTTCACCTGAAGTTAACTAAAGAGGGAGCGTTAGAGTGGTTCATGATTTCGCGCCAACTTGCAACATATGCGGGTGGAAGTGACTTAAGAAAGGTATCTGTTACAACCAAAGAAGCACTAAGCCTCAGTCAATGGAACACTGTAGCTGTGCGTGTTGACCGTACTACCCAAAAAGTATCTATCTGGTTGAATGGGAAGCAAGCGACACTAATTGATGATTACAACAATAAAGCCGAAGTTGACGATATTAAACTTGCCAACGGTTATGCTGGTGTTTGGGGGGCGGGTAGTCGTTTTTCTGCTGGTACAAGCCAAGGGTTGATCATTTCTAAGCCTTGGATGGATGCAGGCAAAGATGCTACAGCTAATATAAAGTCTGAGCAAAAAGCAGGTAATATTTTGGTTGATAATATCGAGATGCGCTCATTTGCTTTGTCTGATGGTGACATGGTGGCGCTTGCTAATGATAGCTTAAAGTATGCGTATACACCGCGACCATATAATGGACAATCGTTCCCATTCAAGGGTAACCATAAGTTCACTTGGAAAGTATCTAAATCAAGTGCTTACAAAGTGTATACCAGTACAGATAATAGCACTTGGTTAGAAGTTCAATCAGGTGCTAGTTCTGCTGCTTCAGGTTCGCACACTGTCAATCTAGACCCAGCAAGCGATGTTTTATATTGGCGCATTGATTTTGATGGTAAAACCGGAAAAGTATGGTCTGTTCGTAACTCACTCAAAACGGGTATTCAGAACTTATCTTTCAGTTATGCTGAAGCAAACTCTGGTGCTAATTACCCTCAATGTACAGTCACTAAGAATGGGGATTGTCTGTTTGGTTGGGATGATGGCAATACAACTGACCAATTTAATCATAGTTGGACACAAAACCCTGCCGATATCACTAACTGGGAAGGTCACCTCTACCTTGGTGGTGAAGATAAAAAGCCTGAAGTGTCAGTTACAGCTGAAAGCGGACAAAGCTGGAAGGCCATTCGTTTTAGAGCCGCTGTTATTGGAAAAGGCTGGACTGGTGCTCAAGACGTACCAAAAGGTACGCTTAAATTATTCGCGAATGGCACTGAAGTATGGAAGGCATATAGCGTTGGTGACAATATTATTGATGGCGCGTTAGCAAAATCAGGGAATCAGTGGTCTAGCTTACCTTCTATCGGTTCTTCTTCAGTCAGTGTACCTAGAGGCACTAAGGTAGGCCGCTACGGTATTCACCAAGTTGATTTACCAGACGATACCACGACCCTAAAATGGGTATATGAAGTAGAAAATCTGGATAGCAAAGGGAAGAACCCAGGTGTAGCTCTTGGTGGTGTACAACTACTAAGATAGTGTTTCTTCTAAACCAAAAAAAACCAGCATATATATGCTGGTTTTTTATAGAATCTTACTCAGTCACTATTCCTGTTTCGCTTAACTTAACACTCGAATGAAGCTGACTCAGAAAATCACTCTGCGATCTAACCTATATAACTATTGTAGCCTGTATAACACCCCATAACTTACTGTAACCTGTATAGTCGGAGCCTGTATAGTTAGTGGTTTTCGAAAAGACTAAGCAGGTTGAGCAACAAAGCTTTCTCGTTCAAGTTCACTTTGCATGTTTTTTCCATCCTTGTAGGTCGCGGCAATTGAAACGAATTCTTGTTCGACGGCCAGAAAAGCTTGGACAACTTGCGGGTCAAAATGGGTCCCATTGCCCTCCAAGATAATCTGTTTCGCTTGCTCATGAGTAAAGGCTGGCTTGTAGACTCGCTTCGATATTAATGCGTCATAAACATCGGCCAATGCCATTAAGCGACCGGATAATGGGATCTCTTCACCAGACAACTGATTTGGATAACCGCTGCCATTCCATTTCTCGTGGTGAGTGAGAGAAATCTCTTTCGCGACTCTTAAGAAAGAACTGCTTCCCAATTGCTTTTCTGCAATAGATAACGCTTCGGCGCCAATAGCAGGGTGACCTTTCATTATCTCAAACTCTTCATCCGTCAGTTTGCCCGGTTTTAGCAGCACACTGTCAGGTACTCCAACCTTACCTACATCATGCAGTGGGGCAGATTTATAAAGCAGCTCGATATAGTTGGGTGTTAATAAGGTCGCGTGAGCTTCAGATTTGCTGAGCTCCAGTGCGAGTACCTTTACGTATTCTTGAGTTCGTAAAATATGGGCGCCAGTTTCATTGTCTCGAGATTCAGCTAGTGCAGATAAGCTAACAATCGCGACGTCACGTGTGGTTTTTACTTCGTCTTGAGCGTTTTCGAGGCTATCAAGCATGGTATTGGTCATAGATGCTATTGACCCAAGCTCGTTGTAGCTAAATATAGGTAAGCGAACGCCTGGCTCACCATTAGTTACTTTACTTAATGCGTGCTCTTGGCTTAGAAGAATACGTCTAATCAGCTGGCTCCATAGAGTCATGATGGTTATCGCGTATCCACCTAGTACAACCGCCAAATAAATGAACTCTTTGATCACGCTGATCTTGCCCGTACCATCTAGCAAACGGCTGGGGTTGTGTTCTAGCCAGAAGATGTCTTTGACGGCCACCATAGTCAGCATGGTGGTCAGTGTTACCAGAAGCACGATGACCAAACCAATCATTTGTTTAACCAGTGAACTTCTTTCACCTATCAGGTGGAAGTCAAATTGCCCAGTCATCTCCATTTCATCTATTTGGCTAAGCTTCGCTTTCAATTGAAGAATGGTTCCGGTAAAGAAACCGAATAGACTCATACCAAACAGAACTTTCAAGTTACTGTCTATCGTGAATTCGTAGCTTAGGTTGTAGTAGAGCGCGAAAGGAATACTCGCGGCAAAGAACAACATAGTATCGAGTTGTGCAAATCGACCTTGTTTGACTAAGGTGTGTTGCGATAGCAAATAATGACGCGCTAGCCACAATAAGATAAAGACACTACTGACTTGGGTGAAAATTTCTAACGTCGTTAAGCTTTCGAGCATCGGGCATACCCGACTGCCGTAGGTGCCAAATAGCACGCCAGCGATGACGTATAATTGAGTCGTTAGCGATTGATTGTAATTTGAAGTATCCATCGATAAGCCTTTGTTCATTTTCATCTTAAGGTCTCGCAACTATTCCTAAGTTTACGAATACGTATTTTGTGTATTAATTCACGAGGTTGGTAGGTATGTATGGCTAGTATAGCGAGTGTGAATAAGGTCGGGGATTCTATCGATAGCTTTTGTTGAATGATACAAAAAATTGGTTTGTGTTAGATAATTGTTAGCTATATGGGTGTTATTACGGCAGTTTTTATGAAGACACTTGAATAGTCCCGGTTGAAATACGAGACTATTCAGTCGATATATTTGAGTAAAGTCGAGAGTGATTGACGACTACTTACCTCTAATCAAATTACTTTTTCAGATTGATTTCAGATTCAATTGAGTTGGTTTCAATGTCTGGGTGAGATGCTAGTTTGTCTGATGCCCATTGGTTTAGGTGTTTCAGAATAGCAGACACCGCGTGTTTCTCAGTTGGTGCTTGGTCTTGATCGACGTCGATCTCCTGCTTTGGATGTGAGCCTGTTGCATCTTCAGCGATATGGAGCCAGTCTGGGTGCCAGTAATATGGCTGGCCACTCGGTGTTGTCCAACTATGAACACCGTTTGACTCTCCTTTATAACTTAACTGGTCTGCTTCTATTTTTTTCATTTTTATCTCGCATGTTTTTTGGATTACATCAAATTATAGAGGCGTAGAACGAACTTGGCTCTCGCCTTGGTTACAAACTTAGCAAAGCATACAAAGTTATCTGTGAACCAATTCACACTATTATAGAAATTAGGCTCAATCATATGGATAGCAGCAATAGTTGTTAACGTTAGTGATAAAATCTCAGGCTTATTAGAATTTCTCTAGGTAGTACAATTAGATGGCGCGTTATGAAGAGCTTGCAAAGGATATTCGAACTCAGATAGCGAACAACACGTGGCGTTCAGGAGAAAAGATCCCTTCCGTCCGCATGAGTTGTCGCAATTACAGCGTCAGCAATAGTACTGTCTTACAAGCCTACCAATTGTTAGAAAGCGAAGGGTGGATCATCGCTAAGCCTCAGTCGGGCTACTTTGTTGCACCACGTGTGGACGGCGTTGATTATGAACTGCCGTTAGTACACAAAAAGAAAGCCATTAATGATCGCTTATTCGACTTTTTGAAATCGAGTTCGGCAGAGGGGGTTATTCCTTTTGGATCAGCATTCCCAGATCCTGACCTTTTCCCTTTGCCTACCTTGACTCGAAACCTCGCCAGTGCGGGAAGGAAGATGACAGGTGCTAGTGTGATCAATAATCTGCCACCGGGCAGTGAGTCCCTAAGAAGACAAATCGCTCAACGTTACCTGCAGCAAGGTATTACCGTCAACCATCAAGATATCGTGATTACTTCTGGTGCGATGGAAGCGCTTAACTTGAGCCTTCAAACTGTAACCAAGCCCGGTGACTACGTTGTGATTGAATCTCCTGCTTTCTATGGTGCTCTGCAAGCTGTCGAGAGGTTAGGACTCAACCCTATCGAAGTGGATGTTTGTCCAATCAATGGATTGAATATTGAGCAGTTTGAAAGCGCACTACAAAACCAGGATGTGAAAGCGTGTTGGCTGATGACGACGTTTCAAAACCCGACAGGGACAAGTTTGTCTGAAGATGCGAAGCGCCGAGTGGTTGAGGTTGCTGAACAATACAAGACTTATATTATCGAAGATGATGTTTACGGCGACCTATATTTCGAAGGGCATAAACCTAAACCGCTAAAAGCATTTGATAAAACAGACTCAGTGTTGCTATGCGGCTCTTACTCTAAGAGTTTATGTCCTGGCTATCGTGTTGGTTGGGTGGTGAGTTCGCGTTTTAATGATGCGATTCAAAAACTTCAGCTTCTTTCTACGCTGTCGAGTAGTGCTCCTGTGCAGCTTGGCGTCGCGCACTTCTTGACACACGAAAGCTACGACAATCACCTTCGTAAATTGCGTAAAAATCTTCTAATGAGAAAAAAGCGATTTATAGAGGTCATTAAGCAATATTTCCCACATTCCATCGAGATAGAAGATCCAGCTGGCGGCTACTTTGTATGGATTCGTTTTTCTGCCAAATTCGACAGTCAACAATTCCATCAGTTAGCGATTGCTCAAGGCATTAGCGTCGCCTCTGGAGACCTCTTTAGCGAGTTGGGCAGAGTAGACAACGCGATTAGATTGAACTTCTCTTATGAACTCACAGCAGAGAAAGAGCAAGCGCTGCTCTTACTTGGTAAACTTGCGCATCAACTTACGCACTCGTAAAACCGTAAGTCACTCATAAAAAAGACAATGATTCCAACTGTACGGACTGATTCCGATGCAACTGTACGCCTTCTTGACCAACGAGTTGTGATTCAATATCGATAGACCAAATATTGGAGATACCGTTATGTTGAAAATGACTATGGGTAACGAAGTTAAGTTGATTATCGTTGCTATTGTGTGTGCACTTCTGTTAATCCTCGGCCACGTACTACTGGCAAAAGCATTCGCTGATATGGCATGGGCAGAATACACGACTGCCGCCATCCCATTCGTTATGATGGCAATCTGCGGTCTCGCGATAAAATACGCTATCGACCAAGATGTCGACTAAGTTTTTGAGTACACAAAAATGATCTTTCAGAGCCCCTCCATGATTTGGTGGGGCTTTTTCGTTGTATACATGAAACGAACTTGCATAGGTATCGCTGTTATCGTCGTGAAATAAAAATTCTTAATGACATACAATTACTATCCATACCTATTGTAAGCATATGTAAGGAGCGTCGAGTCACTACTTGGAAAGTAAATCACCTTTAGTCAAAAGCTTGGCAAACGCCATTTATCATCATTAACTATTGGTATGGTTGGGTTTATAGTTATTCGTGCCAACTATCAGTCGGTGAGGTTTGAATCGTGATGAACAAAGCCCTTACAGCACCTTACATTTTCAACTTATCTTTAGCCTACAATTACTTGGAACTAATACAGAGGCGGAAATATGAGATTAAAATGTGCAAAACTGAACTTCTGCATGTTGGCATTGCTAACAACTAATGCAGCGGCCAGTGAGATTGACGTCGATTTAAATAAATTAAGTAATGTTTCAGAAATTGGTACAGATACTTTGTCGATCGCTAGTGAGTTCATCGGTTATGAACTTAATGATGGCAAGTATCGTTACGCAAGAGACGTTGACTTGAACGGTTTAGATTGGGTTTTCTTGTATGGAGAGCATCAAAGAAAAGATAAACCCAATAGTGCTTTAATTGGTGACGTAAACGTTATTGGTGAATTACGACAAGTTTCTAATTCAGAGACCAAAAACGCAATTGGTAACCGTTATTACTGGCAGGGTGGTGATTCTACAGATTACAACCAAGAGCTAGCTTTTTCTGGTTTACTTGTCGGCACTAGTGGTTTCTCTTTTGACGTTCAGCCAGGTAAAGGCGGGCGATTTTCTGTAGAGCTTTATACACACAATTGGCTCTCTTCTGCTGATGTAACCGCATGTGTTAAAAAGCAATGTATCACTATTAAAAATGATATCTCCTTTCACATGACCAGTGTCAAAAATACGATAGTTTTCGAATCCCAATCTCCTGATGATATCGTCGAAATCACTTATACACGTCAACATAGACAGTTCGACTTTGAAGCTAGACAGGGTTACCACGCTATTGAAGCTATCCAATTGAGAGAGGCTCAGTAACATGAAAAAAATTATTTTGGCATCAGCGATCGTTGCTACTTTTTCAGCGCAGGCGGGCATAGGCAAGATGGATCGCTCGGTTACTCAACACAAAGCGTTTGCCTTACAAACTCAATTTGATTTTGCTTGCCACATGAATGCAGGGTCGGCCACTTTAATCGACCCGTATTGGGTTATCACAGCAAATCATGTGTCAGGTTCAAAAAGTGAAGGATATGAAAATGCGGTAACTTGTTCTTCTTATGAAAAAGATAAGAATGGTAAGTACAATGTTGTTCATACGTCACGTGCGACTACTGACCCTGATGGTGAGTGGGGGGAGTATGAATTTACCGATGGTATTTACGACTTCGCTTTGGTGCGCTTAGATACGCCTATCACCGGTATCAAGCCGGCGAAGTTGCCCGAGAAAGGGATGTTTGATCATTCAGAAGTCTATGAAGTAAATAGCGTTGGCTTTGGCAACTATAACGGACGTAATGGTGGCAAAAAGTTTGTTAAGTACAACGACACAGACAAAAAATGGTTAGCTGAGTACAAATATGACCCAGTGATCATGCCTCAAAGTAACTTGCAGTGGTTAATTATCCATGGGGATTCAGGCTCTGGTATCACGATTGAGAGAGATGGTGAGTTTTATATTATTGGGGAGATAGGGCTTCAATATTATGGTGAGCTTGGTTGGCAAGATACCTTCGATGATGTTTTGGGAAGATTGGATTCCTTACAAAGTGACATGCAAGAGCATGGTTTTAGCTATACGAAACCTGTAAATCTTGCTGATGTAAAATGGACACCGACGACCCAGAATGACATTGAAGATCTTCACGCGTTTTACAGCTACTGGAAAGCGGGAAGTATGGACTTCAATGCGACTTACTGGACGGCGGATGGTGGTATTTATAACACCGCTTATGCGATAGAAGGGGAAAAGTACACTTTTGAAACAGTGATACCTGTAAATTCTAAAGCGCCTGCATTTGATGTGTTTGTTAATGGTCGTCAGGTCGCTCATAACATTAAAGCGGACAAAGAAAGTC
>NZ_JBFRLX010000123.1:0-28112 GCF_041470165.1 Vibrio sp. 10N.286.46.A8 | reverse complement strand
AAAAGCTCATTTTTATGGATAGTTACGATGTTGAAGGTAAGTTCCCTCGCGACTTTCATATCACTAATGACGGACAATGGCTTATCTCCGCAAACCAGCACTCCAACAACCTCACGTCATTCAAACGAAATATTGAGGATGGGTCTCTCATTTATACTGGATGCTCTTTAGCCATTGATGCGCCTGTTTGTGTGACGCAATAACATTAAGCATTATCACGAAATCAAAGAAGGAGAGCCTCTGCTCTCCTTCTTTTTATAACTAGATAATTTGGACTAACCAATCACAACCCTAAAGCGTATTTAAGCACCTGTGATTTAATCGGCCCTGAGTTTTCTGCTAGCTTTAGTGCTGCATTTCGCACAAACTTAAGTGGGCCAATGTCATTGCTAAACGTTTTGTAGAAAAAGTCCATGCCACTTTGCATCATTAGATTGTCACCTCTTCTGATCACTTCATAGCGTCTCGCCACAGATTGATTCAATTCACCTTTCTCTTGGGTGATATCCAATAGTGCTGCCACATCTTTAAAACCCAAGTTAACACCCTGCCCTGCTAGAGGGTTAATCGTATGTGCAGAGTCTCCGACTAAAATACAGTTATTCTTTGAGTATGATTGAGCATGACGTCGTGTCAGAGGAAAAGAACCCGAGTTCAAAACTTTGATATCACCTAACTCTTTAGGAAAGTTAGCGAGTACTTCATTACGCAGCTTTTCAGGGGGCATTGCTGACAGTTGCTTAATACGCAGTGGAGAATCATACCAAACTAACGAGCCCTGCCCGACTTCTTGATCGTCAGAGACTAGAGAACACAAAGGCAAAAATGAACGAGGACCACTTGGTAAAAATTGCTGCCAAGTAATATCTTGCTGAGGCTGTTCTGTTTCTACGTTGATAAGCATGCAGTGCTGTCGGTAATCCCAAGCCGTAATACCAATCCCTGCTTGCTGACGGACGGCTGAATTTGCGCCATCAGCGCCAACCACCCACTTCGCTGACAACTGAGTACCCGACTGAAGCTTGACTATATTGGTTTCACCAAACTCAATCTCATCGAGCTTTTCTGGACATAACAGTTCGAGATTGTTGTAGGCATCAAACTGAGCCCATAAACCCAATTGGATTAATCGATTCTCAACGATGTAACCTAAACGAGGTAAATCAAGAGATGCAGCATCAAACCGAGTACGACACTCTGGGTGTTCCCAAGTTTCCAATCGCTTGTAAGAACAGACGCGCATCGCTGCAATACTTTGCCATGCACCAAGATCTTCAAGCAAATCGACCGATGCTTGAGAAATCGCTGACACACGAATGTCCATCGCTTGCGACTCATCAAAAGCTTGTGGGGCAAAACCTTCGATCACCGCAACACTCAGACCTTGCTTTGCAAAACCGATTGCTGTTGCTGCACCAACCATGCCGCCACCGACGACTACAATATCGTAACTGTTCATATTTTGTACTTATCAGTTTGATTCTTTGACTGTTTTTGATTGTACTTTTTCATAACGAACTTGTAACCAAAAACCTTATTCGAAAGAAGGGTTATCCCTTATGGCATATGGCGTTAACGATAATAAAAACCACTACATAAGAGATTTGTTCAGACTACTAGTCAGTCGGTTTTGAAACCAGTACAATACGCCGCTTGCCGCTAGAGCCTGTCATAAAATTGAATACCGAATTATGACGAACGGAGCTAGCGGATGAATAATGGGCGATTTGCTCCCTTAAATTAAACTAACGATCGAGCGAACATATAATGAGTAAGAAACTGCTAATTAAAACTTGGGGCTGTCAGATGAATGAATATGATTCATCAAAAATGGCCGACCTGCTTAACGCTGCAAATGGCTATGAGCTAACTGAAGTACCTGAGGAAGCAGACGTACTACTATTGAATACTTGTTCCATCCGCGAAAAAGCGCAAGAAAAAGTATTCCACCAGCTTGGTCGTTGGAAAACGCTTAAAGATAAAAAAGAAGGTGTGGTGATCGGTGTGGGTGGCTGTGTAGCGACTCAAGAAGGTGATCACATTCGTCAACGTGCACCTTACGTAGACGTTATCTTTGGCCCACAAACATTACACCGTTTACCAGAGATGATTAAGTCATCACTGTCTAACGAAAAGCCAGTAATGGACATCTCTTTCCCAGAGATCGAAAAGTTCGATAACCTGCCAGAGCCAAAAGCAGACGGCGCAACAGCCTACGTTTCTATCATGGAAGGTTGTTCTAAGTACTGTACTTACTGCGTTGTTCCATATACTCGTGGCGAAGAAGTTAGTCGTCCAATGGATGATGTGCTATTCGAAGTTGCACAACTTGCAGAGCAAGGCGTACGTGAAGTAAACCTGCTAGGCCAAAACGTAAACGCATTCCGAGGCCCTACTCACGAAGGTGACATCTGCACATTTGCAGAGCTCCTTCGCCTAGTTGCGTCTATCGACGGTATCGACCGTATTCGTTTCACAACAAGCCACCCGCTTGAGTTTGGTGACGACATCATTGAAGTTTACAAAGATACCCCTGAACTAGTGAGCTTCCTTCACCTACCAGTACAAAGTGGTAGTGACCGTATTCTTACGATGATGAAGCGTCCACATACGGCTATCGAGTACAAATCTATTATCCGTAAACTGCGTAAAGCTCGTCCTGACATTCAAATCAGCTCTGACTTTATTGTTGGTTTCCCTGGTGAGTCTAAGCAAGACTTCCAAGATACAATGAAGCTAATTAAAGAAGTTGATTTCGATATGAGTTTCAGCTTTGTTTTCTCTCCACGTCCAGGTACGCCAGCGGCAGATTACCCATGTGATGTACCAGCACAAGAGAAAAAAGATCGTCTGTACGAACTGCAACAAACAGTAAACACACAAGCTATGCGTTTCTCTCGTCTAATGCTAGGCACAGAGCAGCGTATTCTTGTTGAAGGTCCATCAAGAAAGAATCTCATGGAACTGCGTGGCCGTACTGAAAACAGCCGTGTTGTGAACTTCGAAGGTTCTGCAGACCTAATCGGTCAGTTTGTAGATGTGAAGATCACTGAGGTTTACACTAACTCACTACGTGGTGAGCTAGTTCGCACAGAAAAAGACATGGGTCTACGCGTTGTAATGACTCCAGCAGAAATGATGGAAAAAACAAAACGTGAAGACGAGCTAGGTGTAGCGACATTTACGCCATAGGCAATACAACTGTTTGAGCACAAAGCGCAAACACAAAGCTTGAAATTACCTAACTAAGTGACCATCTTAGAAATAGGGATATCACCATCAAAAGCCCGGTCTAAATCGGGCTTTTTGCTCTTTTTTATATTTAAGAGTGAGTGGCACAAAATGAGAGGCTAATTTGAGCAATAAAATCGTTACCTTAGAGATAAATCTAGAGCCAGCAGACAACAAGCGCTTGGCAAGTTTATGCGGACCATTTGACGACAACATCAAGCATCTTGAGCGTCGTCTGGGCGTTGAGATTAATTACCGTAGCAACTTTTTCACGATTGTCGGTAAGCCTCACACTACAGCCGCCGCTTTAGACATCATCAAACACCTCTATGTTGAAACGGCTCCAGTTAAAGGCAACATAATCGATATCGAACCAGAGCAAGTGCATCTGGCGGTCACTGAGTCTGGTATTTTGGAGCAACACGTCGAGTCTGAAATCGACTACGGCAAAGAAGTGACCATTAAGACTAAAAAAGGCGTCATCAAACCTCGCACGCCAAACCAAGCACAATACCTAATGAACATGGTCACTCATGACATCACTTTTGGTATTGGACCTGCTGGTACTGGTAAAACATACTTAGCTGTTGCGGCTGCGGTTGATGCACTTGAACGTCAAGAGGTTCGTCGAATCCTACTGACTCGTCCTGCTGTTGAAGCTGGTGAGAAGCTTGGTTTCCTACCGGGTGATTTAAGCCAAAAAGTAGACCCATATTTGCGTCCGCTTTACGACGCACTGTTTGAAATGCTTGGCTTTGAGCGAGTTGAGAAGCTGATTGAACGTAACGTGATTGAAGTTGCTCCACTGGCTTACATGCGTGGTCGTACATTGAATGATGCGTTTATCATTCTTGATGAGAGCCAAAACACCACGGTAGAACAGATGAAAATGTTCTTAACCCGTATCGGTTTTAACTCACGCGCTGTGATCACAGGTGATATTACACAAATCGATTTACCTCGTGGTGCAAAATCAGGCCTACGCCACGCAACTGAAGTGCTCAGTGAAGTGGATGATATTAGCTTTAACTTCTTCATGTCTGAAGACGTCGTTCGTCACCCTGTCGTTGCTCGTATCGTCAACGCGTACGAGAAGTGGGAAGCAAAAGACCAGAAAGAGCGCAAAGAGTTTGAACAACGTAAGCGTGAAGAGCGCGAGGCCAAGCTTCTTGAGACTCAGCAAGCCGTTACGACACAATTAGCAACACAAAATAGCTCTGTCATTGCAGAACAAGGTGATAAATAGATGTCTATTGAACTAGACCTGCAATTAGCAGTCGAAAATGAGCAAGGTCTTCCAACTGAGCAAGATATTCAACTTTGGTTAGACAAGACAATTCCTCAGTTTCAAAAGAACGCCGAGTTGACGGTTCGTATTGTTGATACACAAGAAAGCCACCAGCTCAATCATGACTATCGTGGAAAAGATAAGCCAACTAACGTGCTGTCTTTCCCATTTGAAGCACCACCAGGAGTGGAATTAGATCTACTGGGTGACCTCATTATTTGCCGCCAAGTTGTCGAAAAAGAAGCAGAAGAGCAAAGTAAGCCTCTGCTAGCACACTGGGCTCATATGGTTGTACATGGCAGTCTGCATCTGCTAGGTTATGATCATATCGAAGATGATGAAGCTGAAGAGATGGAGTCACTCGAAACAGAAATCATGCAAACTATGGGGTTTGAAGACCCGTATATTCTAGAAAAGTAAATTGATTCTAGTAACGTAGGTTGCAGAGAAACAATAACTCATCGAACCTGTGATTTTCGCAGGAATCTGAGTTGTAACGTGTGCTATCACACTTCTGATAGCGTTATTTTTTGAGAAATCATGAACGAAGGTAACCCCCCCACTTCTGAGGGAAGTAAAAAATCTGAAGGTCCGAGTAGAAAGTCCTTCTTTGAACGCCTAGGCCAACTATTTCAAGGTGAAGTAAAAGATCGCCAAGAGCTCGTAGATGTAATCCGCGACTCAGAAATTAATGACCTAATTGACCACGACACGCGCGACATGCTCGAGGGTGTAATGGAAATTTCAGAGATGCGAGTACGCGACATCATGCTGCCTCGCTCTCAAATGGTTACAGTTGAACGCACCGATGATTTAGATACATTGATTGCGCTTATTACTGATGCTCAACACTCTCGCTACCCAGTGATCAGTGAAGATAAAGACCATGTTGAAGGCATTCTATTAGCGAAGGACCTACTTAAGTATTTGGGTTCAGAAAGTGCCCCATTTGATATCGAACAAGTGATTCGCCCTGTCGTGGTTGTTCCTGAAAGTAAGCGTGTTGATCGCCTACTCAAAGAGTTCCAAGAAGAGCGCTACCACATGTCTATCGTTGTCGATGAGTTTGGCGGAGTTTCTGGCCTGGTAACCATTGAAGATATCCTCGAAGAAATCGTTGGTGAAATTGAAGACGAGTTCGACGATGAAGAAGAGCTAGATATTCGTAAGCTGAGTAAGCATACTTTCTCTGTTAAAGCTTTAACCACTATTGAAGAGTTCAACGATACGTTTGGAACTGCCTTTAGTGACGATGAAGTGGATACGGTAGGCGGCATGGTTATGACAGCACTCGGTCACCTGCCGGTTCGTGGCGAAATTGTAGAGATTGAAAACTACCATTTCAAAATAACATCAGCAGATAACCGTCGTGTGATTCAGTTACAGGTAACCATTCCTGACGAACAGCCTCTTCCTACTATCGAAGAATAACAACTTCTCTCTAAAGAGATGACAGAAATTAGATGACTAAGACCTTTATTCATCGCCTATTACGGCCGCTTGCGGCCGTTTTTGTTGGCGCTATAACCACCCTTTCATTCGCTCCATACTCTATATGGCCTCTTGCTATTCTCAGCCCAGCTTTGTTGCTGTTACTGATCCACAACCGCTCTCCTAAGAGTGCGCTTTGGGTTGGCTACGCATGGGGTTTAGGTCAATTCACGACAGGTATCAGCTGGGTATACGTCAGCATTGATGGTTTTGGCGGCATGCCACTGGCTGCCAACCTATTTTTGATGGCATTGCTTGTTGGCTACCTAGCCGTTTATTCGGGTCTATTTACCTGGAGTTTGAACAAGTTCTTCCCTGCTAATAACCTAAGCCGCTTTTTCCTTGCAGCTCCTGCATTGTGGTTAATCAGTGATTGGCTACGTGGCTGGGTAATGACGGGCTTCCCTTGGCTTTGGTTAGGCTACAGCCAAATCGATTCGCCACTAGGTTCATTTGCACCGATTGGCGGCGTCGAGTTAGTAACTCTAGCGATCATTGTTTCAGCCTCTGCATTCGCTTATGCGATTGTTAACCGGGCCTGGAGTATCGCTATCATTCCTGCCGTCGTATTTAGCACCGGTTTTGGTATTCGCAACATCGATTGGGTCACGCCGAACCCTGAAAAAACTACGTCAGTCGTCTTAATACAAGGCAACGTCGATCAAGACAGTAAATGGCTGCCGAGTCATCGCTGGCCAACCATGATGAAGTACACCGACCTAAGCAGAGAAAACTGGGACGCCGATATCATCATCTGGCCTGAAGCGGCTATTCCTGCATTTGAGGTAGAGATTCCATCTTTCCTACGAAACTTAGACAGTGCAGCCAAGATGAACAACAGCTCGATCATCACTGGCGTGCTGAATCAATCTGAAGATAAGAAGTACTACAACAGTGTTCTTTCACTTGGTGTGAATCCATATGGTGAGTACAGCTACGATCCAGACGAGCGCTATCATAAACACCATTTGTTACCGTTTGGTGAGTTTGTTCCGTTTGAAGATATCTTGCGCCCATTAGCACCGTTCTTTAACTTGCCAATGTCATCATTTAGCCGTGGCGACTTTGTTCAACCAAACATCGTAGCAAATGGTCGTCATCTAGCGCCTGCGTTGTGTTATGAGATCATATTTAATGATCAAGTTAGACAAAACGTAACAGATGAAACTGACTTTATTCTAACGCTCTCTAACGATGCGTGGTTTGGTCGTTCGATTGGGCCATTGCAACATATGGAAATTGCACAGATGCGTGCTCTAGAGCTTGGTAAGCCGCTTATTCGCTCTACCAACAATGGTGTGACGGCTGTTACCGATTATAAAGGCAACATCATCAAACAAGTGCCTCAGTTTGAAACGGCCGTATTAAAAGCTGAACTCATTTCAACGGATGGTCAAACGCCTTATCACACAGTTGGTACTTGGCCACTGTACATCTGGGCGTTGCTCAGTTTGGTGATGGGTTGGGTAATTAGAAAGCCAAAGAGCTAGATTCGAAGAAAAGTGATTAGAGGGTTGACTGATTGAGTCAACCCTTTTTTATTGCCGCAGTTTGAAGTTAATTACATGTTTACGGTTTAAGGGCTTTACGACTAAACCCTTTAGAACCACATTTAATGCATGGAATGATATTGGTTGGGTGGTTATATTCGGTTTGATGACCACACTCGTCACATACCAAAGTACCTAACCCAATGACTTCACCCGCTTGATATAGGCCCTGATGCTCTAAATCTTGGAACAGTTCAACCCATTCCACCTTAGTTCGATCAGTGATGTCCAACAGGCCTTGCCAAATAGAGTCTGCAATCATCAAATAAAACGGACCACTTTTGCTCTCTTCATAGCTTTCGGAAAACTCTTTTAAATCCGATTTTACGTAAGCGGAAATCAACGACAGCTCGTCTTTGGTCATGTCATTGGCTGCTTTCGCAAACTTACCTGACGTTTCGATTTTGTTGTTGAGCTCTTCAGGACTATGCTTCAGCGTTTCGATGACCTCTTCAACCACTTCTTCATAGAGTGCTTTTTTCTTCGGCATAACAACCTCCTTAAGATAACCAACTTTTACGCGGGCAAACGGGTGCGTCACAATGCACTCCCGCTCACAAACAAATGCAATTCATACTCTTAAGTATAGTTGCCCTGCGAAATTCAGTGAAAATTACGCCATCCACTAGGCAGCAACTGCAAGTATGAAGGGTATAACTATTGTTGTACTAGGCTCCTTTAGGTATTCTATGACGATCTGTAAGATTCTGTTCTAACCGAACTCACAAATTCCAAGATAACCGGATACCATCGATGCAAGAACAATATAACCCGCAAGAGATTGAACAAAAGGTTCAACAACACTGGGATGACAGCGAGACTTTCGTTGTAAGTGAAGACCCAAACAAAGAAAAATTCTACTGTCTTTCTATGTTCCCGTACCCAAGTGGCCGACTGCACATGGGTCACGTGCGTAACTACACCATCGGTGATGTGGTATCTCGTTTCCAACGTCTACAAGGTAAAAACGTAATGCAGCCAATCGGTTGGGATGCATTCGGCCTACCAGCAGAAAACGCAGCTGTAAAAAACAACACAGCGCCTGCTCCGTGGACTTACGAAAACATCGAATACATGAAAAACCAGCTTAAACTTTTAGGCTTTGGTTACGACTGGAAACGTGAGTTCGCAACGTGTACGCCTGAGTACTACCGTTGGGAACAAGAGTTCTTCACTAAACTTTACGAACAAGGCCTAGTTTACAAGAAGACTTCTTCTGTTAACTGGTGTCCAAACGACCAAACGGTTCTTGCTAACGAGCAAGTAGAAGACGGTTGCTGCTGGCGTTGTGATACTCCAGTAGAACAAAAGAAGATTCCACAGTGGTTCATTAAGATCACTGAGTACGCTCAAGAGCTACTAGACGATCTAGACAACCTTGAAGGTTGGCCTGAAATGGTTAAGACCATGCAGCGCAACTGGATCGGTCGTTCTGAAGGTGTAGAGCTATCTTTCGCTGTTAACGGTGAAGAAGCGCCACTAGAAGTTTATACAACTCGCCCAGACACACTAATGGGTGTTTCTTATGTTGGTATCGCTGCAGGTCACCCACTTGCAGAGAAAGCGTCTAAGAACAATCCTGAGCTTGCAGCATTCGTTGAAGAGTGTCGTAACACCAAAGTGGCTGAAGCAGAACTCGCAACGATGGAAAAGAAAGGTATGGATACTGGCCTAACGGCTATCCACCCTCTTAACGGTCGTGTTGTTCCTGTTTACGTAGCTAACTTCGTTCTTATGGATTACGGCACAGGTGCTGTAATGGCGGTTCCTGCTCACGATCAGCGTGACTACGAATTCGCAACTAAGTACGGCATCGATATCATCCCAGTAATCAAACCTGAAGACGGTTCTGAGCTAGATGTGTCTGAAGCGGCTTACACTGAGAAAGGTGTACTGTTCGATTCTGGAGAATTCGACGGTCTTGCGTTCCAAGAAGCATTCGATGCAATCGCTGCGAAACTGGAAGCTGAAGGCAAAGGTAAGAAAACAGTAAACTTCCGCCTACGTGACTGGGGTGTATCTCGTCAGCGTTACTGGGGTGCTCCAATTCCAATGGTAACCACTGAAGACGGTGAAGTTCACCCAGTACCAGCAGACCAACTGCCAGTCATTCTTCCAGAAGACGTGGTAATGGATGGCGTTACTAGCCCAATCAAAGCTGACAAATCTTGGGCTGAAACAACATTCAATGGCGAACCTGCGCTACGTGAAACTGATACGTTCGATACGTTCATGGAATCATCATGGTACTACGCACGTTACTGTTCACCACAAGCTGATGACATTCTAGATCCAGAGAAAGCTAACTACTGGCTGCCAGTTGACCAATACGTTGGTGGTATTGAGCACGCTTGTATGCACCTGCTTTACTCTCGTTTCTTCCACAAGCTTCTACGTGATGCGGGTTACGTGACATCTGACGAACCGTTCAAGCAACTTCTATGTCAAGGTATGGTTCTAGCTGACGCGTTCTACCACACCAACGAGAAAGGCACTAAAGAGTGGATTGCTCCAACTGACGTGACTATCGACCGTGACGCGAAAGGCCGCATTGAAAAAGCTGTCGACAACCAAGGCCGCAACGTTGAGCACTCAGGCATGATCAAAATGTCTAAGTCTAAGAACAACGGTATCGACCCACAAGAGATGGTAGACAAGTACGGCGCTGATACAGTACGCCTATTCATGATGTTTGCATCGCCTGCAGACATGACGCTTGAGTGGCAAGAGTCTGGCGTTGAAGGGGCAAACCGTTTCCTTAAGCGTGTTTGGAAACTGGTTCACGCTCACTCTTCTAAAGGTGCAGCTGAAACTGTGGATGCTTCTGCTCTATCTGGTGACCAGAAAGCACTTCGTCGTGATATCCACAAAACTATCGCGAAAGTAACGGACGATATCGGCCGTCGCCAAACGTTCAACACAGCAATCGCTGCAATCATGGAGCTGATGAACAAGCTAGCGAAAGCGCCTCAAGAGTCTGTACAAGATCGTGCAATTCTTGATGAAGCACTAAAAGCAGTTGTACGTATGCTTTACCCTATGACGCCACACATCTCTTACGAAATGTGGATTGCATTGGGTGAATCAAACGTAGACTCAGCAACATGGCCAACTTTCGATGAGAAAGCGCTAGTTGAAGACGAGAAGACTATCGTTGTAATGATCAACGGTAAGCTACGAGCAAAACTAACGGTTGCTGCTGACGCGACAGAAGAGCAAGTTCGTGAGCTTGGTCTAAATGATGAGAACGCTAAGAAGTTCCTAGATGGGTTAACTATCCGTAAAGTTATCTTCGTACCTGGTAAGCTTCTAAACATCGTTGCGAACTAATTTCGCTAACATTGTGCAATTGCTAAAGAATTAAAGAACTTAATTCATCAAAAGCAGTCTGTAGACAGGGTAGCTAATAACCCTGTCTACTTATTTAAGCGCTTTAGACTTGAGCCTAACAACTCTAACTAACTAAAGCTTTTTAATAAGTATTCTACCTTCATGAGAGCCATCAAATAATGCGCCTGAATTCACTATCTTCATTGAAAGTTACTATTGTTGTTCTAACCGTTAGCCTACTGAGCGCCTGTGGTTTTCACCTGCGCGGTGATTACTCTGTGCCAGAAGAACTCAACAAAATCTCTGTGACCAGTTACGACCAATACAGTACGTTTACACGTATGATGAAAAGCCAGCTGCGTATGAATGATGTAGAAATCGTGCCACCTGCTGAGAACACACCTAACCTGCACATCATTAGCGAAGGCGTCGGTGAGCGAACGCTGTCTCTTTATCAAGGTTCTCAAAAAACAGGTCCTCGAGCAGCTGAAAAAGAGCTAACGTTCAAAGCAAGATACCGCGTAACTATCCCGGATTTAGGCTCAAAGACATTCTCAACCAGCGTAACCCGCAGTTATCTAGATAACCCGTTAACTGCACTTGCGAAATCGGTTGAGCGTGACATGATAGAAGACGAAATGCGCAAACTTGCTACGAGCCAAATCCTTCGTCAAATGGCTCGATTAAAAGCTAACATTGCAGCTGATAGTATGAACCTAGAAAAGCTTGAACAGGTTCAAGTAAAAGAGCTTGAGAAACAATACAACATCAAAAACATTGAAATTGAAGACGTAGAGATCACTCCGACTTCAGAAGAAGAGTCAACGTTAAGTGAATCAGCTGAGTAATAGGTTTATTTAATGCGTATTTTTGCTGATCGTTTATCTGAGCAACTTGCTAAGCAGTTAAGTAACGTTTACCTAATTTTTGGTAACGAACCTTTACTGCTACAGGAAAGCCGTGAAGCGATTCAAAAGACAGCCAAAGAGCAAGGCTTTGAAGAACGCCACCGCTTTGCTATTGATAGCAATCTCGACTGGAATCAAGTCTACGACTGCACTCAAGCATTGAGCCTATTCTCTAGTCGTCAGCTCATCGAACTTGAATTGCCAGAGTCCGGGGTCAATGCCGCAATAGCAAAAGAGCTGCTCGCACTTTCAGAGCATATTCATAGCGACATCTTGTTGATCTTGGTGGGCACCAAGCTCACTAAGGCTCAAGAAAGCGCTAAGTGGTTTAAAGCACTCTCGAATCAAGGCCACTGGATCAGCTGCCTAACCCCAGACGTTAGCCGATTACCTCAGTTTGTCCAAACTCGCTGTCGTCAAATCGGCTTGTCACCGGATCCTGAAGCGATACAAATGTTGGCGCAATGGCATGAGGGTAATCTATTTGCGCTCACCCAAAGCCTAGAAAAACTGGCTCTCCAATACCCAGATGGAAAGCTCACATTAGTACGTTTAGAAGAATCGCTGAGTCGACACAACCACTTTACGCCATTCCACTGGAGTGATGCGTTATTAGCAGGCAAAGGCAATCGTGCACAGCGAATCCTGCGTCAGTTAGAAGCCGAAGATGTCGAACCCGTTATCTTATTGCGCAGCATACAACGTGAGCTTGCTCTGCTATTACAAATGCAGCAACAAATGAAGCAGATGCCAATCGCGCAGGTATTTGAAAAGCACCGTATCTGGCAATCCAAAAAACCTCTTTATAACGCTGCGCTAACAAGAGTTTCGATATCTCAATTACACTCCCTGTTTGCGCTACTCACTCAAGTAGAATTGATGACAAAAACACAATATGAACAGTCGCCTTGGCCACTAATTCATCAGTTAAGCGTAGAGTTTTGTATCCCTTCAGCTTCAATCCCATTTCACGCATAAAAGCGTGGTATATTCTAGGGTCAACAGACCCTAAAAAGCTAAACTCAGATTAAAGGAACACCCCGTGTTACGTGAAGAACTAAAAGATTTTCTTGCAGACAAAGCCGACGACATGAAAGCAGAGTCGATTGTGACTATCGATGTAGAAGGCAAATCAAGTGTTACTGACTACATGATTGTTTGTACTGGTACATCTAAGCGCCATGTTGCCTCTATTGCACAACACGTTGCTGATGAAGTGCGCAAGGCTGGCATGAATCCCCTTGGCATGGACGGCCAAAAAGAAGGTGAATGGGTTGTTCTAGACATGGGCACAAGCATGCTTCACGTTATGCAAGAAGAGCATCGTGAACTGTACCAACTAGAAAAACTTTGGGGCTAAGCTTTGAAGATCCAGTTAATCGCAGTTGGTACAAAAATGCCAAAGTGGGTTGAAGAAGGCTTTAAAGAATATAAACGCCGCTTCCCTCATGATATGCCATTAGAACTCATTGAAATCACGGCGGGAAAACGCGGTAAAAATGCCGATATTGCACGTATTCTTCAAAAAGAAGGCGAAGCGATGTTAGCTGCAGTTCCAAAAGGTAACCGCATTGTTACACTCGATATCCCAGGTAAAAAGTGGGATACGCCTCAACTGGCAGAGCAATTGGAAAGTTGGAAGCTGGATGGCCGTGACGTTTCTATCCTTATTGGCGGGCCTGAAGGATTAGCACCAGCATGTAAAGCGGCAGCAGACCAAAGCTGGTCTCTGTCAGCACTTACTCTCCCTCACCCATTAGTACGCGTTATCATGGCTGAAAGCTTATATCGAGCTTGGAGCGTCACTGCTAACCACCCTTATCATCGAGAATAAGCGTTAATGTTACGTACACGTAGCCAAATTCGTGATTACAAAGCAGAAGCACGACTATTTACTAGTCGTGCTTTTGTTGCGTTTGCAGGGATTATAGTGATGATGAGCTTACTGGTTGTGAACCTTTACAACATCCAAGTTAATCAATATCAGGACTATAAAACCCGCTCCAACGACAACCGCATCAAGGTCGTTCCAATCGCACCCAATCGTGGTTTAATTTACGACCGCAACGGTGTACTTCTTGCAGAAAACCGGCCCGTTTTTAATCTGGAGATCACCCCAGAAAAAGTCAAAAACATGGAAGATACGCTTGTTCGTTTACAAGCGTTAATCGACATACCACCAGAGCGTATCGAACGTTTTAATCGTGAGCGTCGTAATTCACGTCGTTTCAAATCAGTACCTATTCTAAATCAGCTCACCGAAGAACAAGTGGCGGTCTTTTCTGTAAATCAACATAAGTTCTCGGGTGTTGAAGTGACAGGAACACTAAAACGCTTCTACCCTTACGGTGATGTGCTTACTCACGTTATTGGCTACGTATCGCGCATCAATGACCGTGATATGCAGCGCTTGGTTCGTGAAGAGAAAGACGCCAATTACCAAGCCACCCGCGATATCGGTAAACTCGGCATTGAGCGCTATTACGAAGACATGCTACACGGCACCGCTGGCTATCAAGAAGTCGAAGTAAACAGCCGTGGACGAGTGATCCGCACTCTTAAATTTGTGCCTTCGGCTCCGGGCAAAGATATCGTGCTCAACTTGGATATCAAACTTCAGCTATACGTACATAAATTACTTGATGGCCGCCGTGGTTCAGCCGTGGTTCTCGACCCGAAAGACAATGGCGTATTAGCCATGGTTTCCAGCCCAAGCTACGACCCAAATGCCTTCGTGCATGGTATTTCCTCGAAAGGTTACAATGCCTTGCTTCAAAACAAAGACAGACCTTTAGTTAACCGCGCAACACTAGGAATTTATCCGCCAGCATCGACGATCAAACCCTTCATTGCCGTCGCAGCTCTGCAAGAAGGCGTAATTACTCCGAACACGACGCGTAATGACCCGGGCTATTGGAAGATTCCAAACTCGAAAACGAAGCCGTTCCGCGACTGGTTACGTTGGGGACACGGTGTCGTTGACATAGAGAAAGCCATTGAAGAATCGGTTGATACCTTCTTCTACCAAATTTCATTTGATTTAGGCATCGATCGCTTATCTAAATGGATGATGTTATTCGGTTTTGGTGATTACACTGGCGTCGACATTTACGAAGAAAGCAAAGCGAATATGCCCACTCGCGAATGGAAAATGGCCAGACACCGTGTACCTTGGTATCAAGGTGACACCATCCCTGTCGGTATTGGCCAGGGCTACTGGACAGCAACACCAATGCAGATTGCAAAAGCGACTTCAGTATTGGTCAATGAAGGAGAGGTAACCGCTCCCCATTTACTACGCGCGACAATTGAGAACGGTCAACCGTTCGATGAACAAACGATATCTGAAATCGAAACGTACCCTCCGGTAACTGGTGTTAAGCAGAGATACTGGGATATCGCGCAAGAAGGCATGAGATTGGTAAACCACGGAAAGAAAGGCACAGCAAGACGCTCATTCCAAAAAATGTCTTATCAAACTGCTGGTAAATCAGGTACTGCACAAGTCTTCGGTCTAAAAGAAGATGAAGAATACAACGCAGATGAAATCGCAGAACATTTACGCGATCATGCCCTCTTCACCGGTTATGCGCCTTTTAAAGATCCTGAAGCGGTCGTAACTATCGTTTTGGAGAATGCCGGTGGTGGTTCATCAAATGGTGGCCCAGTTGTAAGAAGAATTTTAGACCATATTATTCTTGCAGAAGATTATGAAAGTGAGCCAATAAAATAATGAAACTTGATCCTTCAACTGGACGAAATAGAGCCCTATTTGAACGGCTGCATATCGACCTGCCGCTATTGCTTGGCATTCTGGTTTTAATGGGCTTTGCCCTATTGATTATGTACAGCGCAAGCGGACAGAGCCTTGCGATGATGGATCGCCAAGCGATGCGTATGGTGCTGTCTTTAAGTGTGATGATCTTTTTAGCGCAAATCTCGCCTCGTACTTATGAAACCTTGGCTCCACTACTGTTTGCGGGCGGCGTTATTCTACTACTCGGAGTATTGTTCTTTGGCGAGGCCTCTAAAGGTGCACAGCGCTGGTTAAACTTCGGCTTTATTCGATTCCAACCCTCTGAACTATTGAAGCTTGCAGTACCCTTAATGCTGGCTCGATTTATTGGTAAGCGCTCACTGCCACCCACTTTCCAAACCTTAGCTATCTCATTAGTGATGGTGTTTGTACCTACAATCCTTATCGCTAAACAGCCAGATTTAGGCACATCGATACTCATCGCAGCATCCGGTATCTTCGTGATATTCCTGGCAGGTATTAGTTGGAAGATCATTGCTAGTGCCGCGATTGCACTGGGTGGGTTTATTCCAATCTTATGGTTCTTCTTGATGCGTGAATATCAAAAAGTTCGTGTAAGAACCCTTTTTGACCCTGAATCAGATCCATTAGGTGCAGGCTATCACATCATCCAAAGTAAGATTGCAATTGGCTCTGGTGGTATATCAGGAAAAGGTTGGCTGCAAGGTACCCAATCTCAACTAGAGTTCATTCCAGAGCGCCATACCGACTTTATTTTTGCGGTCATCGCCGAAGAGTGGGGCATGATTGGTATTTTGTTTTTGCTCGCTATCTACCTGTTCATTATTGGCCGTGGCTTAGTGCTTGCAAGCCAAGCTCAAACAGCATTTGGGCGAATGATGGGCGGCAGTATCGTACTGAGTTTCTTCGTCTATATTTTCGTAAACATTGGTATGGTAAGCGGCATTCTACCTGTGGTGGGTGTCCCTCTACCTCTGGTCAGCTATGGCGGTACCTCTATGGTTACCCTTATGGCCGGTTTCGGTATTTTAATGTCAATCCATACACACAGAAAAGCATTCTCAAAGGCGACCTAATTGATGTCTGTTAAAGTGACTCCTATAAAAACATCTTTGGTTAATGAGCTTCCAATAAAAAAACTAGTATCTATAGTGAGCCTAGCCGTTGTTATAAACGGTTGTTCTTCGACAGAACCAACAGGACGCTACGATATAGATTCAGATATTGCACCAGACGCACCGATCTCAGTAGAGCATCTCGAGGATGCTCACCCTCAGTATGAACCTTATAGTTTAGGTGGTAACACGGATTACACTTTGCGTGGCGAAGACTACAAGATCGTAAAGAAGACAGAAGGGTTTACTGAGAAAGGCAAAGCCTCTTGGTACGGTAAGAAATTTCATGGTCATTTAACGTCGAATGGCGAGATCTACGACATGTATTCGATGTCTGCGGCACACAAAACATTGCCGATTCCGAGCTATGTAAAAGTGACGAATACCGATAATGACAAAACGACGATTGTGCGCATCAATGACCGAGGTCCATTTCATGAAGGGCGAATCATTGACCTTAGTTATGCCGCGGCATACAAACTTGATGTATTGAGAACAGGCACGGCAAATGTTGAGATAGAAGTCATCACTGTGGCTATGCCAACCGACGCAAATAAAAAGGCGGCTTTACCTCAATTTATTATTCAAGTAGCCACTTCCCCACATGAAGATAGAACCGAGAAGTTAGCCAAAGATCTAGGCGAAAAGTTAGCTGTAGCAACGTTCTTGCAGCCAAATGATGATAACTACCGCCTGATGCTTGGCCCCTTTCATGACTATGCTCTGACTCAAGAAAAATTAGAACAAGTTAAGCTAATGGGTTACCCGTCAGCTTATATAAAAAAACACACGCTAACTCGCTAATTTATCTAACAGTTACTTCTGGTAATCAGCGCTCTGGTGTGACAGAGTGATTCTGTTAATATATGAATAGTTCACCTAATAATTGCATTCAAAATGATTAAATCTAATAAACTTGTTAAATCGATCTTTGCTACTTCAGTTGCACTTTCTGCAACGATAGCAACGTCGTCATTCGCCGCTCCTATTATTGTTCCTGACGCTCCTCAAATCGCTGCTAAGGGATTTGTTCTGATGGATTACCATTCAGGCAAAGTACTCGCAGAGAAAGAGATGAACACTCAACTTTCTCCAGCAAGTTTAACCAAGATGATGACGAGCTACGTAGTCGGCCAAGAGCTAGAGCGTGGCAACATCAACCTAAACGACGATGTTGTTATCAGTGAAAATGCTTGGGCTAAAAACTTCCCTGATTCATCTAAGATGTTCATTGAAGTTGGTACAACCGTTAAAGTTGAAGAGCTGAACCGCGGTATCATTATTCAATCAGGTAACGATGCTTGTGTTGCGATGGCTGAACATATTGCCGGCTCTGAAGATGCATTTGTTGACTTAATGAACGCATGGGCGAGCTCTATCGGCATGAAAGACACGCACTTTGCTAACGTGCACGGTCTAGACAACCCTAACCTTTACTCAACGCCTTACGATATGGCGCTACTAGGTCAGGCGCTGATTCGCGACGTTCCTGATGAGTACCGTATCTACTCACAAAAGAAATTCACTTACAACGGCATCACCCAGTACAACCGCAACGGTCTGTTATGGGATAAGAGCATGAACGTTGATGGCATTAAAACGGGCCACACAAGCAATGCAGGTTACAGCCTAGTAAGCTCAGCAACCGAAGGTAAAATGCGCCTAGTTGCTGTTGTTATGGGCACCAAGAATGCTAACGCTCGTAAAACAGAAAGCAAAAAACTGCTTAGCTACGGCTTCCGCTTCTTCGAAACAGTGGCACCACACACCGCTGGCGAGACATTCGTAGAAGAGAAAATCTGGATGGGTAGCAAGGACACGGTTGCACTAGGTGTCGACGAAGATACGTTCGTTACTCTGCCTCGTGGCCAAGCTAAGAACCTGAAGGCAAGCTTCGTTCTTGAGAAAGAGCTAGAAGCACCAATCAGCAAAGGCGACGTTGTGGGTAAACTATTCTACCAAGTCGACGGTGAAGACGTTGCTGAATACCCACTACTTGCACTTGAAGATGTAGACCAAGGCAGCCTATTTAGCCGCCTGTGGGATTACCTAGTACTGCTGTTTAAAGGTTTGTTCTAAACCAGTCAACAGTTTGTTCTACGTAAAATCTAAGCTTGCTGTATAGCTAACCTAATGAGTAGGTTCATGATTTGCTCATTAGCGAAACAAAAGCCGCCATGTGCGGCTTTTGTTGATCTTGAGTTCGGTGATATTTACACGTAATATTCCGCCTTATTACTCGTGTCTATTGACCGAACACGCTTTTTATCAACATTTCGCCAATTTGCGAGAGTCTAGCCTTTTGGAGCTAATCATGAACATCAATTCTGATGCAAAACTAAAAGACCTCTTAGAGTTCCCTTGTTCATTCACTTACAAAGTTATGGGCTACGCTAAGCCAGAACTTACTGAACTAGTGCTAGAAGTGATCCAGCGTCATGCTCCTGGTGACTACAGCCCAACTCTAAAACCGAGTGCGAAAGGTAACTACCACTCTGTTTCTATCAATATTACTGCTACTTCAATTGAGCAAGTAGAAACGCTATATAAAGAACTAGGCGAAATCGAAATCGTTCGTATGGTTCTGTAACTTTCGATTACGCATGAAAAACAGCGGCTTATTGCCGCTGTTTTTGTTTGAAACCCTCGCTCCCCTTCTAGAGCATTCAACTTAATTTTCAATAAATACAAAGAAAGTTGAAAAACCTTGCTGTCCGTCTGTAGTTAGAAACCTGTTTCGCGTTTATAATGCGCTCACTTTATTAATCCTTGAGGAAGTGCCGCTTTGCAAAATAAGCTAATCGTAAAAAAATTAGGTCGTCAGGATTACGAACCTGTATGGAAAGCCATGCATAAGTTCACAGACGAACGCACGGATGAAGACGTAGACCAAATTTGGTTGGTTGAACACAACCCAGTTTTCACTCAAGGACAAGCAGGTAAAGCTGAGCATGTATTAAATGCTGGTGATATCCCTGTGATACAAAGCGATCGCGGTGGCCAAGTGACGTACCACGGACCCGGTCAGTTAGTCGCTTACTTCCTGATAAACATCCGCCGCAAGAAATTCGGAGTGCGTGATTTGGTTACTCATATTGAGAACCTCGTAATCAATACTCTGAAAGCTTACAATATAGATTCAACTGCCCGACCTGACGCTCCTGGTGTTTATGTCGATGGCAAGAAAATCTGTTCACTCGGATTACGAATTCGACGCGGCTGCTCGTTCCACGGGCTAGCACTCAACGTCGATATGGACTTGTCTCCCTTCCAACGTATTAACCCATGTGGTTACCAAGGGATGGAAATGGCGCAAGTAAGCCAACTCGGTGGTCCAAGTGAACTAGAAAACGTTGAGCAACAGTTAATACAAGAGCTCGTAGAACTACTCGGCTATGACCAAGTAGACATTCAAGCCACCAGTAACATTACAGCAGAAGCATAAAATCATGAGCAAACCAATCCAAATGGAAAAAGGCGTTAAATATCGTGACGCTGACAAAATGGCATTAATTCCCGTAAAGAATATGCCTGCTGAACAGAAAGAAGTTTTACGTAAGCCTGCATGGATGAAGATTAAACTTCCTTCAGACAGCCATCGTATTCAAGAAATCAAATCTGCAATGCGCAAAAACAACCTGCACTCAGTTTGTGAAGAAGCGTCTTGCCCTAACCTAGCTGAATGTTTTAACCACGGCACGGCAACGTTTATGATTCTTGGCGCTATCTGTACTCGTCGCTGCCCGTTCTGTGATGTTGCCCATGGTCGACCGAATGCTCCAGAAGCCGAAGAGCCGAAGAAACTGGCTAAGACGATTAAAGACATGAAACTGAAGTACGTTGTAATCACTTCAGTGGACCGCGATGACTTACGTGATGGCGGTGCTCAACACTTTGCTGATTGTAACCGTGAAATTCGCGAGCAAAACCCAAACATTCGTATCGAAACACTAGTTCCGGACTTCCGTGGTCGTATGGACGTTGCGCTTGAACTAATGAAAGACAACCCACCAGATGTTTTCAACCACAACCTAGAGACAGCGCCGCGCCTATACCGTAAAGCGCGTCCAGGTGCGAACTACAAGTGGTCTCTTGATCTGTTGAGAAAATTCAAAGAGCAGCATCCAAACATCCCAACCAAATCAGGTGTGATGATGGGCCTTGGTGAGACGAAAGAAGAGATCGTTCAAGTATTGAAAGATCTTCGTGAACATGGCGTAACAATGCTGACACTAGGCCAGTACCTAGCACCAAGCCGTCACCACTTGCCAGTTGAACGTTACGTGCCGCCTTCTGAGTTTGATGAGTTGAAAGAGATTGCTCTAGAGCTAGGCTTCACTCACGCAGCATGTGGTCCGTTTGTACGTTCTTCTTACCATGCAGACTTGCAAGCACAAGGTATGGAAATTAAGTAATCACGATTGCTTAACGAACAATAAAAAGGCGCTGAATTTTATATTCAGCGCCTTTTTTCTATCGAGCAAAACAAGCTTGTTCGATACAAAAACAACAAAGCCACTCATTAAGAGTGGCCTTGAACTGCAAGTCTAATCATCTAGATGTTAAATGGTCTACTAGCCAAATGATGCCCAGATAACCGTTGCGACTAAAATTGGGCACACAAACTTCACATACATTGGCCAAACCTTACCAAACCAACCAAGTTGAAAGTCAGGACAACCTTGCTCAAGCTCTTTCACTTTTGACGCTCGGCTCCATACCCAACCACCAAACACACAGAACATCAGCGCAGCGACTGGTTGAAGGTACTGAGTCGCAATCATCGCAACCATACCAAACATCGCAGCAAAGTTGTAAACAATCACCACACTGAACAGTGCGATTGCACCACCAATTACCCAACTTGTTGGCGTTCGTCTGGTCTTAAAACGCTCACTAACAAGAGCGACAGGGGCTTCCAACATTGAAATCGATGAAGTAAGTGCTGCAATCGTTAGCAATAAGAAGAACACAATTGCGAAGACCTGGCCCAGCATACCTAGGCTATCAAACATCAAAGGCAGAACCGTAAATACTAGGGTATCAGAGCTCAGTAATGAGCCATCTTCAGCATAAATTTGAACACCTTTTTGCATCGCAACAAACATGGCAGGCATCACGACTAAGCCTGCAATAAAAGCAACCGCGGTATCAACTAAGGTAACATTCATTGCCATTTTTGGCAGGTTCTCTTTCTTACTTAAGTAAGAGCCATAAACCAACATCGAGCAACCACCAATAGTGAGCGAGAAGAAGCCCTGCCCCATAGCCGCTAGAATCAGTTTTCTATCCCACACTTTCTCAAAGTCTGGAACTAGGTAATGCTTTAGGCCTTCCATCGCGCCAGATTGCGTCATGATGTAAACAAACAATAAGCCAAATAACACAAATAGCGCAGGCATCAAACGGGTCGACCATTTCTCGATCCCCTGCTTAACACCGCCCTGAACAATCAAGATAGTCAGTACATAGAATGCGACGGTACCAAAAACATTGCGCTCAACACTGAAGCCTTTAAACCAATCAGCAGCAGCCTCTAGACCAATCAGGTCAGCGACAGCACCAATTAGGAAGCAGATCAACCAACCACCGACAATGCTATAAAACGCTAGCACTGCACTTGGAACACTCAACCCAATCCAACCGACAAATTCACCGACTTTCTTGCCTAATGGGTTTGTAGTCAAAGAGCGCATACTATCGACAGGATTTGCTTGGCCATGTCGACCAATAGCCATCTCAACCACCAGCATCGGGAAAGCAACCACGAAAATCATAATTAGGTAAACAAGCAGAAAAGCACCACCGCCGTTACTGGCGACTTGGGTTGGGAAACCCCAAATATTACCTAAGCCAACAGCTGCACCCGCAGCTGCTAAAATAAAACCCAAACGAGAGCTAAAGTGCTCTCTTGAAGAGGAAGATTGTTGGTCCATATTGCCCGCATCAAAAATCAGTGAACTAGTTGGGAAGTACAGTAATCAAAAGCAATGATAGGTACAACTAATAAATGAGCAATCTTCTAGTTTTTACAACAAATGCGCTATTTAGAACCATTAAATTAACAAATGACCGGTCTTATCGTTTACTTAAAAGCAGTAAAGCAAGGTTCAGGACTAGAGAGACAATTGATTGAATTGAGATGAATATTCGTCTTTTTGTTCAATTTATACGAACAAAAAGAGCACCAACTGGTGCTCTTGTTACTTATAGTTAGATTCAGATTAGATCGTGAAGACTTGATAGTCTTTTAGATTCGGAATGATTTCATGCAGCTGTTGCTCTTGTTCTGCCATCTCATCAAGAGAATCACAGAACTCATTCGCTTCCTCTTGAACTTGTTGAGAGTGTTCTTTCATGCGCTCTTCAACTTTAAGCTTTAATGCAGTCATGCTGTCAGCTAATTCAGTAAGGTTTAAGCCACCATCTTGTTTCATTTTTTCTGACATCGCATTAAAAGCGCTAGAGATAAATTCTTGGTTAAAGATCTCCTTAGCCTTCTCGAAATCTTCAGACCAACCATTGGCCATCGAATCAAAACTGTCTGCTGGTAACACTAACTCGCCATCTTTGTAGTAACGAGCTTCCAGTTCAGCAAAGTAGGTTTTCATTGACTCTTTTACATTATCAAATGATTCCGGTGAATCTAGGCTAGCAGCAATGTCATCAATAACATCATTCGCTAACGCTAAGCCATCGTTAGCCATTTGTTTCGCTCGTGGTAAGTACTCACTCATTTTTTCGCGGTATTTCTCAATCGCCGCTTGTTGGTCGGCATCTAGCTCAACCTTCTCACCATGGATATATAAGTCGTTGTTACCATCAAAAACGGCAGTATCACCATTCTCTTGATGGATTTCGACTTTCTGGTCATCGATTCGCAATTCATTTTTCAAATCAACTCGACACTGAGCAGCAAAAGTTGGCAAGCTCATAACAGAGATTACCGCTGTTAACGATGCGATTAATACATTGTTTTTCATAAATATTTTGTTTTTCATAAATACATTGTTTTTCATAACATCCTCTCATCAATCTGACAGATTACTATACCCTTGGTATATGCTTCTTTGTCAGAGAAACGTTTTATATATACGCTACTCAGTTAGTCGATAGATATTACTTCATAGCAAAACTGTTTATCTGCGACCTTAAACTCAATCTCATCACCGACTTCTTTCCCCATTAGAGCCTGACCAAAAGGTGCATTTTCCGTCACGATAGCAACTTCATTGTTATTCCACGTAACAGAAAGCCCACCGACTCTCGGCCCCATAAAAAAATGTTTATATTGATCATGCTCGTCAATGACCACAACATAGCTGCTCACTGTAATCCTCTCACTATCACGCAGCACTAAGTTACGATAACACTGAATGTCATCTTCACACTCTTGCACTCTTACAGCTTGACCGTGAGCAAGATACGAAGCTTCTAGAGCCAGAGTGTCGTACTTATGCTCAGGCACAGTCTCTTCATCGGTCGCAGCATCAATAGCGCGTTGAGTAGCAGATTGTGCGATACGTAATCGGGATTCGAGTTGCTCTATGATTATTTGGCGAAGCTCAGACTTATTCATACTATTGGGGTGCTTTTCTATAGGAGCTACAGAATAGAATTAGGTACAATCAGGTGCAAGACATTTGATTCATCAAGCGACGCAATCATCAATAGGCGCCCGCTTTAACATCAATACGACACTTAATAACTCAGGTAGAACATAAA
Organism: Vibrio sp. 10N.286.46.A8; assembly: GCF_041470165.1. NCBI lineage: Bacteria > Pseudomonadati > Pseudomonadota > Gammaproteobacteria > Vibrionales > Vibrionaceae > Vibrio > Vibrio sp. 10N.286.46.A8. The sequence goes on along the minus strand of NZ_JBFRLX010000123.1, from coordinate 3,696 downwards.
TGATTGAGCAGAAGCTAAAACAAGTATTCGGATTCGACTCACTGCGTAATGGGCAAAAGCAAGTCATTGATAATGTTCTATCTGGTCACTCGACTGCCGCTATATTCCCAACAGGCTCAGGCAAGTCGCTTTGCTACCAATTGCCAGCACTAGAGTTGCCGCACTTAACCTTAGTGATATCACCATTGTTAGCCTTAATGAAAGACCAGCTCAGCTTCTTACACAGTAAGGGAATAAGCGCGGCTGCAATCGAATCAAGCCAAGACAGACAAACCACACAACAGGTGATGCAATCCGTGCGTAACGGCGATACTAAAATCCTAATGATCTCTGTTGAGCGCTTGAAGAACGAACGCTTTCGTCAGTTTATCTCCCAAGTTCCCATCTCTATGCTCGTAGTTGATGAAGCACACTGTATATCAGAATGGGGACACAACTTCAGACCAGACTACCTGAAGCTTCCCCAATACCAAAAGCAGCTCAATATTCCACAAGTACTGCTACTGACAGCTACTGCGACGACATCGGTTATCCAAGATATGAAGTCGAAGTTTGAAATTGATGAGGAACGCGTTGTGGTTACGGGTTTCTATCGTCAAAACCTCGACCTGTCGATTCAACCTTGCGAACAAACCAGCAAACTAGAAACCTTGTACAATGTCGTTAACCAAGCTTCTCTAGCTCCGACTATTGTTTATGTCACCCTTCAACAGACAGCAGAGATGGTGGCTCAGCAACTCCGTAATGCTGGCGTTAATGCCGTGGCTTACCATGCCGGTCTTAAGCCTGAAAACAGAGATGCCATTCAGCATCAATTCATGAACGATGACGTGAACTGCATCGTGGCAACCATTGCTTTTGGTATGGGTGTCGATAAGTCCAACATTCGCCGAGTGATTCACTTTGACTTACCGAAATCGATCGAAAACTACTCGCAAGAGATAGGCAGAGCCGGCAGAGATGGTCAGCCTTCAGAATGTATTCTTCTCGCCAACAAATATGGTCTAAGTACACTAGAGAACTTCGTCTTTGGCGACACGCCAGACAACATATCAATTCAAACGGTCTTAAAAGAAATATACGAAAACCAAAACATTGCGGCTTCTGGCACAAACCAATGGGAAATCATGCTCAACCAACTATCGCGTGAGTCCAACATTCGTCAGTTACCACTAAAAACGCTATTGGTGTATCTTGAAATTGAAGGCGTGATTGAGCCTAAATACAGCTACTTTGCTGACTACAAATTTAAATTCATACGTACTAAGCAGCAGATCACCGAACAATTCCAAGGCGAACGTCGCCATTTTGTGGAAGCGATTTTCCAATGTTCTCCTCAAGCAAGAGTATGGTGCCAAGTCGACTTCGACGCACTGTGGACACACTTCCAGACTGATCGTCAGCGTGTGATTGCGGCAATCGATTACTTCAATGAACAAGGTTGGATTGAGTTGGAAAGTAAGCAGATCACAGATGTGTATGCGATCCACAACACCACTGAAGACATGATGCAGTTATCGGAACGTCTAACTGAATTGTTTAAGGCAAAAGAGAACAGTGAGATAAACCGCCTTAACCAAATGCTGAGCTTCTTTGAGGCTGATACCTGCCTAAGCTCACGCCTAGCGAGTTACTTTGCCGATGATAAGGCACCAACAAACTGCGGTCATTGCTCTGTATGCCGTGGTGAAGTGGCAATTTTACCAACCGTCGATGTTGAACCCGTTGACGACGAGACCGTAATGACATGGACCCATGAATTCATTTCCGCAAGCCAACAATTGATCACCGACGAAGCCATTACTCGTTTTCTATGCGGAATAGCAACCCCGCTTTCAACCAGGCTTAAAGCCAGCAAAATGGTCGGTTACGGAAAGTTAGAGCAGCAACCATTCAGTGATACCTTAGCGCGAGTTAAACAGCTTCCTAGATAAGGCATATCACGTATTGATATAGAAGCTGGCTAGGCTGTGGAGTCTAGTCGGTATTCAAACTCTAGCACTTCCAACAACACCTCTAAATCTAAACTCTCAGCGCCTTCCCTAGAAGAAACTCAACTGACGCATTTGGTCTTTGGGTTGTAGCATTACGCTTAAACCAAGTAGGCGTATTTCTCGCCCTTGCTGCCTTTTAAGTATCTCACTCAACAGTTCTTTAAAGTGCTCTCGATCGAGAGAGGCGTGTATGTGATCAATAGTGGTTTGCTGGAAGTCGGCAAACTTGAGCTTAATACCCTGCTTGATGATAGCTTTAGTTGGGCTAGCTTTCTCTAGACGTGCTTCAAGCTCAGGAAAAAGCTTGTCTTCAATTACCTGCCAACATTCTGCGTAAGTAGAAATATTCTGAGTAAAAGTTCGCTCCACGCCTACCGATTTTCGTTCACGCTCAATAATAACTTCTCTGTCATCAATACCATGGCTGCGCTTCCAGAGTGATGCGCCTTGACGGCCAAACCGGAGCAATAGATCTCGATAGTCAGATTCCTTAATGTCCTTACAAGTAAAGAAGCCAGCTTGATGGAGCTTTTCAATACTGACCTTGCCAACGCCTGGGATTTTTTCGAGTGGCAGCTCATCAATCATTGATTGAACATCCTGTGGAGGAATAACAAACTGACCATTAGGCTTGTTTAGATCCGAGGCCACCTTCGCCAAAAATTTAATCGGCGCAATACCAGCAGAAGCGGTCAGGTTAAGTTCATTCCAGATATCGCTACGAATTGCTTCGGCAATAAGTGTTGCCGAACCACGACACAGCGTCGAATCCGTGACATCAAGAAAAGCTTCATCTAAAGACAGGGGTTCAATGATGGATGTATATCGAGAAAAAATCTCGCGAATCTTTTTCGATATCTCGACGTAGACCGACATCCTCCCAGGAACAACCAACAGATTGGGACAAAGCTGCAGCGCCTTTCCCGTCGGCATTGCAGAACGAATACCAAACTTGCGAGCTTCGTAATTACAGGTACTCAAAACGCCACGCTGCTTTTCATGCCCCCCTACTGCAAGTGGTCGATTTCGGTAAGCGGGATTATCTCTCATTTCAACAGCTGCGTAAAAACAGTCCATATCAACGTGGATTATCTTTCTTACTTTCTCTTCACCCGCACTACACATCTAGGAATAACCCAACCTTACAACTGTATTTATAAACAGTATAATCAATTATTCTCAGATTTAAAATGATCTGGAGCCCAGCTAAATAGCTTTAACTTCATTAGCCACTTACTATTCTGATAGTATTGTTAGAGAGTATTTAACCTATAAGTAGGGATAACTTTTGAGTGATAAAATACTAGTAGTCGAAGATAGTCGTGCATTCAGAAACTACCTGTACCAGCAATTTAAAAATGATGGCTATGAGGTCGCGCTGGCTGAATCAGTGGCTGAAGCTAAAGCTATCTTAGAACAAGATACGGATTTCTTGTGCGCGGTGCTCGATTACTGCTTACCCGATGGTCAAGATGGCGAGATCATTGATTTGGTACTCGGCTATCAACAAAAAATCATAGTCCTAACCGGCATGTTCAACAACACACTTCGAGAACAAGTACTCGCGAAGGGTGTGATTGATTACATCCTCAAAGACAGCATGTCATCAGTCAGTTATTTGCTTCCTCTGGTTAATCGAATCTCAAATAACCGATATCATAAAGCCTTGGTTGTTGATGATTCTGCTGTTGTTCGTCGGTAT